>JAUPTP010000006.1 GCA_030918015.1 Pseudomonadota bacterium | reverse complement strand
GCACGCACGCCGTCAACAGTGCGTACAGCAGGCTCATCGCCAGCACGCTGTACTTGGAGCCGACATATGCGATCAGGGCGGTCAGCACGGCGCCGACGATCGACACCGGCAGCATCGGTTCCTCGCGATGGGCGCGCATGTAGGCGGCGACGGAAAAGATGACGGCGTTGACGGCGCAGGCCGCAGCCAAGCAGGTCAGCACGGCTGGATCGGCGATGCGCTTCATCTGCTGCACGCCCAGTTGGTCCAGGAAGACCACGGTCAGCACCACACTCGCGGCCACTACGGTCGTGAAGATCACCGAACGTCGCAGCACTGCCAAGAATAGTGAGTTGAGCTGCGCGCGCTCCCCCCGCGCGATGTGCATCGCGAAGGCCGGGGCGCGGGCATAGACCCAGCTCGTGCCGACTGCCGACAGGGCATTGAACACCGCCATCGCAATGCCGAAACGGCCGGCCTCGACGGCCCCGCGGTTGGCGAAGACAAGGGGCGTGAAGGCGTAGAAGATGAAGTAGCCACTAATCGCGCTCAGCGCGATGCGCCACTGGAACGGGAACACGTCGCGGCGCCAGTCCAGCCCGCTCTCGGTCGTCGGGGGGCGGGCGCAGAGCCAGCGGTGCAGCGGCGCGATCCGGTTCAGCCAATAGGCCGTCAGTAGGGAGGTGGCCAGCGGGACCATGCACGCGGCCCACAGCGACAGCTGGCCGAACAGCGCCAGCCACAAGGCGGCGTACCCGACCACCGACTGGGCCAGGCGCAGCCGTGCCACTTGGCCGATCCGGCCCAGTCCCTCCTGGAGGGCCAGCAGCGGGACATAGGTCAGGTTGACAGCACTGGACAGTACCAGCACGACCCAGACGGGGGTCCAATGCTCCACCGACAACTGGCCCTTTAGGGTGAGAAACAGACCGCCCGCGCCACCAGCGAGCAGGGCGAAGGCGAGGGCGGCAACGCGATACCAGCGACGCAGCCATCGCGTCAGCGAGGCGAGCAGGTCGATATGGTACTCCTCGCCGGCGAGGCGATCATCACCGATGATCTCCAGATGGGCGGCGTGATGACCGACGAGCTGGATGATCACCTGCCCCAAACCCAGTTCGAACAGGATCTGCAGGCCGAGCAGGCTGGCGAAGGTGTAGTAGTAGCCTTGCTCGGTGGGGGACAGGAACAGCGGCACCAGCAGGACAGTCAGCGCGCCGGCCACGACCGACCATCCGCGTGACAGGAGCGTCGCCAAGACATGGAAGTCGATGCCGGCGATGCGGATCAGCCGGGAGGTGAGGGTCGGGCCGGTCATGCGAAGCGACGGGCTAGACGTCGACTTATGGCCTGCCGGAATCGCCGGAGCATGCCAACCAGCAAACGCCCCTGCGTCAGCTTGGCCTCCACCGGCGCACACCGCAGGACCCGATCGGAAAACTGCCGATGGAACCACCACCCCGTGCGCAGGGTCTCCAGCGCGCCGATGCGGCGCGGCGCGATGTGGTAGTGGTCGCAGATGTTTCCGTCGGCCATCAGGCGCCGGAACTCTACGGTACTCTGGCGCAGGCCTTGCGCGAAGCGATCGATGATGAGCTCCCGCTTCACCGCGGGGTCGATCGCCAGCGAGCTGATGTGATGCGAGAAGTTGACGGTCATCTTGAGTCGGCCCTTCGGCGAGAAAAAGGCGTCCTCTCTGCCGGCATGGGTGCCGTGTGATTTCGCCGACTTGGCGAGTTGCAGCACCTCTGGACTGAAGATCGGCGTCTGGTAAATCGCCGCGGGACCGCGTACGCACAATTCGGCCTGCATGAACTCGAACGGAAAGTGGCCGACGACTTCGTAGTCGGTAAAACGGGTGGTTATGTCGATTGCCCGCAGCGAATCGGTACGGAAGAAGTAGCCCGTGGGGTGGTGACAGCTGTAGGCGACGCCGCGTAGGGCGGGCGCCCCCGTCTCGAACCGGCGCGGCGCGGCGTCGACCGGGAGGCCGTATTCGCAGTAGCCGCATTCCGGCTGCGCCTCGCGCAGGAACTGAAGAAATCCGGGTATGAGGGTGGGATCCAGCAAATCCTTGTCGAGCAGGAGCGCGCTGTAGGTACCGGTCCCTTGCACCAGCACATTCACGACGTTGAACAGGACCCCGCGGTTGACCCCGTTGCTCAGGACGACCAATCGCGGGTCGTCGATCTCGGACAGCCTGGTCAGCGTGTCGTCGGTCGACCCGTTGTCGAGTACCACCACCTGGAGATCCGCGCAGTTCTGCGACAGGATGCGCCGCACGAGCGCGAGCAGCGTGGACGAGCGGTTGTAGGTGGGGATGCAGAGGCTTAGCAGGGGCGCCGATGCGGTGGCTTCGAACTTCATCGGGGAGACTTGCGCGGGCGGGCGATAGTCAGGGGGCATGACGCACGCGCTCGGCGTCAGGTCCGTACATGTCGAGGATGCGTCGGATGCCGTCCGCCGCCGATACCGTCGGGTGCCAACCCAGGCGTTCCAAGCGGGAGATGTCGGCGTGCGAGGACATGATCTCGTCCGGTCGATAGGCAATGTCGCCGAAGCCGAGCATCGTCGGGCTGCTGGCGATCGACTTGATCTGCTCGACGAAGTCGCGCACCTGCATCGATTGGCCGGTGCCGAGCTCGAAGGTCTCGAACCGCAGGTCTTCCGAGCGACCGTAGTCCACCAACTTCAGATAGGCCTGCACTACGTCGTCGAGAAAAATGAAGTCGCGCCGCTGGTGCCCGTGCGTCAATGCGATGTGGGGCGCCTGTTCGACGCCGACCTTTCGGATGACATGCTCGACGAACTTCGAGGCGCTGTCGCCTGGTCCGTACAGGTGCTCGAGCACCACGTTAATGATGCCCAGTTCGCCGGCCAGCTTGTCAAGCCATATCAGGAGACTCTTCTTCGACAAGGAGTAGTTCAGTAGGTTCGAGTAGGAGTTGCCGCCCTTGTTGAAGAACGAGTCCGTGTTGATGAAGCAACGCACGCCGCGCTGCATGCCAAGTTCGGCGAGCCTCAGCGGCAACAACAGGTTGGCGTTGAGGATGCTGTAGAGCGGCGCTGCACCGCGCCCATATTCCGTCGCGGTATGGATGATGGTGTCGATCGTGTAGCGCTCAAACAGGTGGGCCGGATCGTCGATGTCGATATCGATCAGGTGTAGCCCCGGATGGTCCAAGAGGGCTTGTATCTTCCTGACGCTTGAGGTGCTGCGCTTGACGGCGACGACCTCGTCGCCTCGCGCGAGCAACTGCGCCAGCAGGGCGCTACCCAAAAAGCCGGTGGCTCCGGTCAGGACAATCATGACTCTGAATTCCCCGAGATTGCGGTATGGCCGTGCCAGCATGCGGTGCGCCGCAGCGCATCGTCCAGTCCGAGTGGAGGCGGCAGGCCGAGGTCTTCACGTGCCCGACGCGCCCTCGGTACGTAATGTTGCGGAATATGGTCCGCCGGAGCGGTTTGGGCGGCGTGCACGGCCACGTCCGCGTCGAGCGCCTGCGCTACGCGACGCGCCAGCTCAAGGATGGACACAGAGTCTTCCGAGCCCACGTTGTAGGCGTGGCCGCATCGTCCGCGCAGCAACACGGCCCACAACCAGGCGGCCATGTCAGCGGCATATAGGTAGCTGCGATGCGGCGTGCCATCGCCCTTGATGACGATTTCTTTCCCGTCCATCGCGGCACGCAAGAAGTTGCCGACAGCAAAATGCTTGTCGAGTGGCAGATGCGGTCCCACGACGGCGAACAGGCGAGCGATACCTACGGACAGCGTGTCCGTCGCGGCCTGGGCCACCAGCCACTCAGACACGCGTTTGCCCTCGCCGTAGGCGGAGCCAGGCAGCAGCGGATCCGGACCGCCCAGATAGGTCTCCGGAACATGCGTCATGCCCGCGGGCAACGGTCCGTAGATCGCGCCCGAGCTCAGCAGAAGCAAACGCCGGGCGCCGCAAGCGTGCGCTAGGGCCAAGACCCGGCGCGTTCCGTCGAGGCAAGTGGAGAACACCTCTTGCGGAGTGGCCTGCGCGATCACATCGGTTGCCGCATGGATGACCACGTCGTGGTGCTCGGTGCCAATTGGAAAATCTCGGACGTCGCCGGCGACCCACCTGACCCGGTCGGCCATGATCGGCCAATCGCGCATGAAAGCCGCCGGATCGCGGCTGAGCACGGTGATGCAACAGCCCAGCCCCCATCGCTCGTCCGCGTCCAGCAGTGTCGCCAGCAGCCACTTGCCGACGAAACCCGTGCCACCGGTCATGAAGATGCGCTGTCCCGCGAGCGACGACCATGTGGCCGGGCCGAGGAGATCATGGCAGCGCTGAAGATCCTGCGCCGGGATGCCCAGCGGGGATGGGCGGTTCATGGGTGCCATTGTCATGCGGAGGACGCGACCCCGTCCGCCTGGCCGAACGCCGAGATGCGTGCCCGGACGCTGCCGGTGTCCAAGCCGTGCTCGCGCAGCAGGTAGGCATGCGTACCACAGTGCTCCGAAAACCGATCCGGCACGCCAATGCGCAGTACGCGTGTAGGCTGGTGCTCGCTGGTGATCTCGGCCACGGCGGCGCCGAGGCCGCCCAGTACCGAGTGCTCTTCCAGTGTCACCAAACCGGTCGTCGCGCATGCAGCGGCGCACACGTCGTCGGCACGCAGCGGTTTCAGCATGGGGGCACTCCAGACAGCAAGGTCCAGATCCTGAGCAATGTCCAAAGCTGCTCGGACCATCGAACCGGTCGCGATCAGCCCCGGTCGATCGATGCAACCCGTGCGAACCGTCAACAGCCGGCCGGCCTGCAAAGTGTCAACCGGCACAGCATGCACGTCGCCGCGATCTGACTTGCCCATGCGCAGGTACACCGGGCCGTTGGCCTGGTAGGCATAGTCCATGCAGGCCGTCATCTCAAATCGGTCGGCGGGCGACAGAACCTCCAAGCCGGGAATAGCGCGCGTGCAGGCAATGTCCTCGGTCGACTGGTGGCTGGTACCCAGGTGGCTGTAGACGAAGCCCGCGCCGTCGCCCAGTAGCACGACCGGCAGGTCGTCGTGGGCGATGTCGAGCTTGATCTGCTCGACGGTGCGGATCGGCACGAACGCGGCCAAGCCGTAGACAAACGGCCGGAAACCGACGCGAGCCAGGCCTGCCGCCATCCCAACCATGTTCTGCTCGGCGATGCCAGCGTTGATGTACTGGTCCGGGCAGCGCTTGCGGAATTCGTCGAACAGCGCGTAGCCGTGGTCGCCGGTCAGCAGCAGCACCTTCGGGTCCGCCAGCGCCAGACGCACCAGGGCATTGGAAAAAGCCTCTCTCACTTCGAAGCTCCGGAAAGACCGAGCGCGTCGATGGCTTCGGCGAATGTCTGCGGGTTCAGGCGCGTGTAGTGCCAGCGGTTGTCGGACTCCATGAAGGGCACGCCCTTGCCTTTGACCGTGCGAGCGATCAGCGCCTTGGGCTTGCCGGGGCCTGTCGCCCAGAGTCGGCAGATGGCGGCGTCGACCGCCTCCTCGTCGTGGCCGTCGACCTCCAGTGTCTCGAAGCCGAAGCTCGTGAACTTCGCCGACAGGTCGCCCAGTGCCAGCACGTCGTCGGTCGTGCCCATCGCCTGGAAGCCGTTCTTGTCGACGATCAGCATCAGGTTGTCCATCCGGTGATGGGCTGCGACCAGCGCGCCTTCCCAGATCGGGCCTTCGTTGAGTTCACCGTCGCCAACGATGGCATAGACCTTCTGGTCGGTGCCCTTGCGCTTCAGGCCCATCGCGATGCCGACGCCGACGGAGAAGCCGTGGCCCAGCGATCCCGACGTGACCTCCAGCCCCGCCACGCGCGAGTCGGACAGCCCCTTGAGCTCGCTGCCGTCCTTGAAGTAGCCCTGGATGTGCGAGTCGTCCAGCCAGCCCAGCTCGTGCATGCAGGCGTATTGCGCCATCACACCGTGGCCCTTGCTCAGGACCAGATAGTCGCGACCCTCTGCGCGCGGATCATTGCCGGGATAGCGCAGGTGGTTCCGGTACAGCACCGTCACCAGCTCGATGATCGAGAACGCGCAGGCGATGTGCACCGTCGAGCCGGCATAGGCCATCTCGAGCACGGTGCAGCGCATGCGGGCCGGTGCGAACCGCTGGTCGGTACCGGTTTGCGCTTGAGGAGTCGCGACACTGCTCATCAGAAATTCACCCCGAAGAACTCTTCCAGCTTCTCGGCGATGTAGTCGAGCTGCGGCTCGCCCAGCGCCGGGAAGGTGCCCAGCCAGAAGGTCTGGTTCATCACGACATCGGTGTTGGTGAGTTCACCGCTGACGCGGTAGGTCTTGCCGGCCATGTAGGGCTGGCGCGTCAGGTTGCCTGCGAACAGCAGGCGGGTACCGATCTTGTTCTGGTCGAGGTAGTTCAGCAGGTCGACGCGCTTGACGCCGGCGCTCTCCTTCAGCACGACCGGGAAGCCGAACCACGACGGGTCGGAATTCGGCGTGGCCTCGGGCAGGTGCAGGAACTCGGTGCACGACTGCAGGCGGTTCTTCAGGTAGGTGAAGTTGGCCTTGCGGGTGGCGATGAACTCGTCCAGGCGGTCCAGCTGGGCCAGCGCACAGGCGGCCTGCATGTCGCTGATCTTCAGGTTGTAGCCCAGGTGGCTGTAGGTGTACTTGTGGTCGTAGCCGTCGGGCAGGTCGCCACCCAGCTCCTTCTTGTTCCAGCAGAAGCGCTTGTTGCAGGTGTTGTCCTTGCCGGGCGGGCAGTAGCAGTCGCGGCCCCAGTCGCGGAAGGATTCGGCGATCAGCTTCAGCTCGGCGTTGTTGGTGAAGACCGCCCCGCCCTCGCCCATCGTGATGTGGTGGGCCGGGTAGAAGCTCAGCGTGGCGATGTCACCGAAGGTGCCGACCAGCTGGCCGTTGTAGGTGGCGCCCAGCGCGTCGCAGCAGTCTTCCACCAGCCACAGGTTGTGCTTCTTGCACAGCGCGGTCACCACGTCCAGGTTGAACGGGTTGCCCAAGGAATGCGCC
Organism: Pseudomonadota bacterium; assembly: GCA_030918015.1. Lineage (GTDB taxonomy): Bacteria > Pseudomonadota > Gammaproteobacteria > Burkholderiales > Burkholderiaceae_C > Sphaerotilus. The sequence goes on along the minus strand of JAUPTP010000006.1, from coordinate 9,869 downwards.
AGCATGATGGCCTTGGTCTTGGGCGTGATCGCCGCCTCGATCTTGCTGGCATCGATGTTGTGCGTGGCCAGGTCCACGTCCACGAACACCGGCACGGCGCCGAACTGCAGGATCGGGTTGACGGTGGTCGGGAAGCCCGCGGCCACGCCGATGACCTCGTCGCCTTGCTTGATCGCCCGGTCGCCCAGGCGCGGCGAGGTGAGCGCCGAGAACGCCACCAGATTGGCCGACGAGCCCGAGTTCACCGTGATCAGGTGCTTGACGCCCAGGTACTTGGCCAGGCGCTCCTCGAAGGCGGCGTTGAAGCGGCCGGTGGTCAGCCAGCCGTCCAGCGAGGCCTCGACCATCAGCTGCAGTTCCTTGGCGCCGATGACCTTGCCGGACACCGGCACCACCGACTCGCCCGGCACGAAGGGCTTGGGCGCGTGGACGATGTCGGCGTACTGCTGCACCAGCGCCGCGATCTCGCGGCGGATGGCGTCAGGCGACTTGGGCATGAATTCGATCGGAGAGGTGCTCATGTTCAGTGTGAGTTCGTGGTGTTCTGGGCGCCAGCGTAGTGCTGGATCTGCTGCAGGCAAAGCGCGCGGACGTCGTCCTTCGCCAGCCAGGCCTGGTGCCAGACGGTGATCTTCTCAAGCGCAGTGGCCAGGTCCCAGCGGGGCCGCCAGCCCATGCGGGCCTTGGCCTTGGAGATGTCGAGCTTCAGGTAGCCGGCCTCGTGCGGGTGGTCGCCGCCATCAAGGCGCCAGCTCGCGCCGCGGCCCCAGGAGGCGACCAGATGCTCGACGATCCACTGCACCGGGCGGGCATCGTCGTCCTGCGGCCCGAAGTTCCAGCCCTCGGCCCAGGACTGGCCCTCGGTGTAGAGCCGCTCGGCCAGCGCCAGGTAGCCCGAGAGCGGCTCCAGCACGTGCTGCCACGGCCGGGTCGAATGGGGATTGCGGATCACCACCGGCTCGCCGCGCTCGAAAGCGCGCAGGATGTCCGGCACCAGCCGGTCGGCTGCCCAGTCGCCGCCTCCGATCACGTTGCCCGCCCGCGCCGAGGCCAGCGCGATGCCGCCCTGCTGGAAGAACGAGCGACGGTAGGACGAGGTCACCAGCTCCGCACAGCCCTTGGAATTGCTGTACGGGTCGAAGCCCCCCATCGGCTCGTCTTCCCGGTAGCCCCAGACCCATTCGCGGTTCTCGTAGCATTTGTCGGTGGTGACGTTGACGATGGCACGCACGCTGGGCGTGGTGCGGGCGGCTTCCAGCACATGGACCGTCCCCATCACGTTGGTGGCATAGGTGGCCACCGGCTCGTGGTACGACAGCCGCACCAGCGGCTGCGCCGCCATGTGGATGACGATCTCGGGCTGGAAGGCGGCCATGCATGCCCGCACGGTCTCCAGATCGCGGATGTCGCCGATCTGGCTGGTCATGCCCTCGGCCACGTTCGCTTCCACGAACAGGCTGGGTGTGGTCGGGGGCGCCAGCGCCAGACCCTGCAACTCGGCGCCCATCGACTGCAGCCACAGGCTCAGCCAGCTGCCCTTGAAACCGGTGTGACCGGTCAGCAGCACACGCTTGCCCCGCCAGAACTCGGGGCGGACGGACGAACTCATCATGCGCATCAATCCCACTTCTTCCAGGGGGCCTGGCCCGAGGTCCACAGCTCTTCGAGCAGCACCTTGTCCCGCAGCGTGTCCATCGGCTGCCAGAAGCCTTGGTGCTCGTAGGCCATCAGCTCGTCGTCCGCTGCCAGATTCGTCAGCGGCTCCTGCTCCCAGATGGTCGCGTCATCCTTCAGATAGCTCAAGACCTTGGGCGACAGCACGAAGAAGCCGCCGTTGATCATGGCGCCATCGCCCTTGGGCTTTTCCTTGAAGCTCATGACCTGACGGTTCTGGATATCCAGCGCGCCGAAACGGCCCGGCGGGTAGGTCGCGGTGAGCGTGGCCGCCTTGCCATGCTGGCGATGGAAGTCGATCGTCGCGCTGATGTCGACATCGCCCACGCCATCGCCATAGGTGAAGCAGAAGGCCTCGTCGTTCTCCACATAGCGGGCCACGCGCTTCAGGCGGCCGCCGGTCATGGAGTGATCACCGGTGTCGACCAGCGTCACGTTCCAGGGCTCGGCGCGCTTGTGATGCACTTCCATGCGGTTGCTGCGCATGTCGAAGGTGACGTCCGACATGTGCAGGAAGTAGTTGGCGAAGTACTCCTTGATCACGTAGCCCTTGTAGCCACAGCAGATCACGAAGTCGTTGACGCCGTGGTGCGAGTACATCTTCAGGATGTGCCACAGGATCGGCTTGCCACCGATCTCCACCATCGGCTTCGGGCGGGTCGCGGTTTCTTCGCTCAGGCGGGTGCCCAGGCCCCCGGCCAGGATCACGGCTTTCATGCGTTCAGTCCCTTTGGATACGTTGGAGTCAAGCAGCGGAGGAGCAGACAAAGGCGTCGGAATGGAAACGCTGCTCGGGCAGCCCCGCCGCCACGAGCTGCGCATGTGCATCCCGGATCATCAGGTCAGAACCACAGGCGTACACCACACTCTGGTCCAGGGCGGTGGAATCGGCCAGCATCACCGCCTGCACATGGCCTCGCCGGCCATGCCAGTCGGCGTCCGCACGGGAGAGCACCGGCACGAACCGATGGGGCACGGCCAGTGCGCTGCTCTCCCAGTACAGATCCTCAGGCACCCGCCCACCCCAGTAGACGGTCACCGAGCGAGAACGCGGAGCATCCGCCTCCGACAGGCTCTCCAGCATGGCCTTGACCGGCGCCAGGCCGGTGCCCGTTGCCAGGAAAACCAGATCCCGATCTGCCACATCGCGCAGAAAGAACGTGCCCAGCGGCCCGTGAAGACGCAGCAGATCATTGGGGCGCGCCTGCTCGAACCAGTACTGGCTCATGGCGCCACCCGGCACCTGACGGATGTGCAGTTCCAGCGGGCGGCCTTCCACCAGGGCATTGGCGACCGAGTAGCTGCGGCGCACCCCGCCAGGACCGATCACGTCGATGTACTGGCCGGCCCGGTAATTGAATCGGCTGTTGGGCGGCAGACGCAGCTCCACGCGGAGCACATCGGCGGACAAGCGCTCCAGACTCTGGATGCGGCAGGGCAGCGTGCGAGCCGGAATCAAGGGCACCCCCAGATCCTCGACCTCGAGCAACACGTCCGACACGGCCTGCCGCGCGCAGGTCAGCACCCAGCCCGCCTCGCGCTCAGCGGAACTCAGCCCGGTTTCCTCATGCAGCAGACGGGTTTCGCCTTCGCGAATCTTGCCCTTGCAGGAACTGCAGCGGCCGGTGCGGCAACTGTAGGACAGGGCGACATCGGCCCGCAGCGCCGCATCCAGCAAGCTTTCGCCCTCGGCGACGGAGAACTGCCGACCTTGCGTGGTGGTGATCAGAGGCATGCGACCCTCGTGAATCACGACTGCGGCCGGGCGCGCAGCCCGACCACGATGGCACGCACCGACAGCAGCAAGCCCGCCAGCACCGCCGCCCCAGCCGCGATCGCACCGCGCTTGGGCTTGCTCTTGCGGTCAGGCGCCGTGGCGACGTCGACCACCTGGATCAGCCCGCCCTCGCGGCTCTCGTCCATGCGGGCCAGCTCGAACTGCTTGGCGTACAGATCGAACAGCGTTTCCTGGTACTTGTAGTCGCGGTAGCGCCCGATGTAGCCCGCGTCGCGCGGCGCGGCCGAGGCTTCGCGCTGCTCCAGCTTGGCCAGCTCGGCACGCAGGGCGTCCAGCTGGGCCTGCTGTTGCTGCACCTCAGGCGCACGGTCGGCCAGATTGCGCCGCATCGTCTGCAGCTTCACCTCGGCGGCAGTGACCTCGGCTCGCAGCTTGGCGTAGCCCTCGGCGGCCGATTTCGGCTCGGCCCGCAGGGCGCTGGCATTGAAGCCGCTTTCCTGCAGCGCCGTCTGGGCGGCGGTCAGGCGGGCCTTGGTCGCCTCGAGCTGCTGCTCGAAGAAGCGCCGCCGCTGCTGGGCCTCGCTGACCGCCAGCGTGTTGGTCATGTAGCGCAGCTCGTCGACATATGCATTGGCCAGGTCGGCGGCGCGCTTGGCATCGTGGTCATCGACCTCGACCACGATCAGGCCATCCTTCTTGCCCACCGTGATCAGGGCCTGCTTCAGCAATTCCTTGCGCGCCCCGGAGCGGAACTCCTCGTCATAGACCTCCATCAGCTTGAACCGGTCGATCAGCCGGTCCGACACCGTGACGCTCTGCATCAGGGCGACATACTGGTCCACCGGGCTCTTGACCGAGCCTCCAGCCAGCCCGGCCAGCGCGCCCAGCGAGCTGAGAGCGCTGGCCGCCGAGCTTTGCTGCTGCTGCGGCGGCATGATCACGGTGCGTGCGGTGAACACGGGCTTGAGCAGCGAGGCACCGCCGAAGCCGGCGGCACCGGCCAGCACCGTGCCGGCCAGGATGAGTTTCCACTGGGCGCCGACGAGCGAGGCCAGCTCCATCAGGCTGATGCCGTCCTCCTCATCCCAGGCGGCAGAGCGAGTCGTGTCGTTCATGTGATGCGCCCTGCCTCAGTTCTGCAGCGTCTTGAGCGCAGCCGCACCCAGACCGAACTGATACAGGATCTGCGTCCATTCCTTCAGGTCCTGCACCCAGGTGGTCTTGTTCATGCGCTCCGGCACGAAGATGGTGTCGCCGGGCTCGGCCTTGGTGCCGCCGATGTCGCCGACCAGACCGAAGAAGGAGGATCGCTGCAACTGGCTGACCACGCTGCCGTTGGGACGCAGCACGAAGATCGCGCCATCGTCGGCGCCACGGGTGGGGCCGCCAGCCTGGTTGAGGTAGTCCGAGAACGACCGGCCCTTCTCCTGCAGGAAGGCGCCGCTGCTGAAGACCGAGCCGAAGACGTTGACCGTGGTCGGCCGGGCCGGCACCAGGATGCGGTCGCCGTCTTCCAGGGCGAGATCCGGCAGCCGGTCGGAACCCGGCGTCATCTGCAGCACGACACGGCCGGTCGGGCGCACCTGGCGCAGCTTCTCGATCAGGCGGGTGGTGGCGGTGTTGCGCTGCTCGAAGGTGGCGGCCTCGTCGGCGCTGATCGCGCGCTGCGTGGCCGAGGAGCGGGCGAATTCGGTCTCCATGTCGCGCAGGGCGCGGTCGTAGCTGACCTGCTGCTGCTGGCGCACGGACTCGCGGGTGAACTCGGTGCCGTAGAGATAGGCATTCGAGGTCAGGCCGCCCGCCAGGCCCAGCGCCTGGCTCACGGTCACGTTGGGGGGCAGGACGTACTCGCCCGGCTTGAGCACTTCGCCCTCGATGCGGATGCGCTTGTTCTGGCGCGCCACCGGCTGGGTGGCCTCGACCGCGCTGAAGGCGCGCAGCACGTCGCCGCTGGCGGGCGCCTGCGAGGCCGCCCCCGGCAGCTCCAGCTGGGCGACACGGGTCTTGGCGCGCTCGTCCAGGCGCTCGATCGACAGCCGCGAACGGTCGGCCACCGCCGTGAAGCCGCCGGCCATCGTCAGCAGGTCGTCGATCGTCTCGCCGGCCTTCAGCTCGAAGATGGCCGGGCGGTTGACGCTGCCCACCAGCGCGACCTGAGCACCGACCGGACCGATGTGGATCACATCGCCGTTCTGCACCACGCGGTCGGCGCTGCGGTCGCCCTTGACCAGCAGGTCATAGAGGTCGTAGCGGGTGACCAGATCCTTGCCACGGCGCAGATCGACCAGGCGCAGGCTGCCCGCGGCGGTCGGGCCGCCGCTGCGCATGAGGGCGCTGACGACGCTCGACAGCGCGCTGACGTTGTAGACGCCCGGACGCTTGACATGCCCGGTCACGTAGACGCGCACGCTGCGCACCTGGCCGAGCGTGACGCTCACCTGGTAGTTGCGGAAGACCTGGCCGACGCGGCGCGAGATCAGCTCGGTCACGTCGCCGAACTTCACGCCCGCCACCGGAATGGCGCCGATGCGCGGAATCGTGATGCGTCCGCTGCGGTCGACCTGCAGGCGCAGATCGGCATCGGCCGAGCCCCAGATCGTGACATGCAGCTCGTCGTTGGCGCCGATCACGTAGTCCGCCGGCACCAGGCCGCTGGTCTCGGGGGCGTCGAAGCCGCCCCGCCCGGCCATCAGCTCCTGGCCGAAGCGCTTGATGTTGCGGTAGCCCAGCTTGCGCAGGTAGACCTCGAACTCGTCGGGGCGGGCCACCTCGGGCGGCTGCTGCGCGTCGTCCTGGGTGTCGTCGCCGTTGAGCCGGCGCTGACGCTCGTCGCTCGTGCTGTTGCTGCCGTTGCTGGAGCGCTTCTGCGTCGAGCTGGCGTTCGAGCTGGAGGTGTTGCCGGACTGCAGCCGCACCGTGCTGCTGCCGCTCACCGAGCTGCCCGCCTCCGTCACGGTGCCCTGCGCATTGGAGGACGTCGAGCCGTTCTGCTGCCCCGTCTCGTCGGACGAGGTGCCATACATGTCAGAGGATGAGGAGGTGTTCCACTGGGCGCAGGCCCCGAAGTGGAGCCCGGCGAGGGCCACGGCGAGCAGGCCGCCACGCAGCAAAGGGATAACCGAGCGAGAAGACGTCATCGAAATGGATGGGTATCGGATCGAAAAGAATCTGAGACAACCACCCGAAAATCCGGCGGTTCGTTCAGATTGTAGAGGGGCTCCGTCAGTCGAAATGCCGCGCGTCGGCCAGCAGCGGCGCCACCGCATCCTTGGCAGACAGCAGCGGCGCCATGCCGAGCTCGGGCCAGGTGATGCCGACCGTCGGGTCGTCCCAGCGCACCGCGCCCTCGCACTGCGGCGCGTACAGGTCGGTGGTCTTGTAGAGGAAGTCGGCCGTCTCGCTGGTGACGACGAAGCCGTGCGCGAAGCCCGGCGGGATCCAGAACTGGCGGTGGTTCTCGCCGGTCAGCTCGACGCCGGCCCACTGGCCGAAGGTCGGGCTGCCGCGGCGCAGGTCCACCGCGACGTCGAAGACCGAGCCGGAGACCACGCGCACCAGCTTGCCCTGCGCATGCGGCGGCAGCTGGTAGTGCAGGCCGCGCAGCACGCCGCGGCTCGAGCGCGAGTGGTTGTCCTGCACGAAGCGCACCGGGTGGCCCACCGCCTCGTCGAAGACCTTCTGGTTCCAGCTCTCCATGAAGAAGCCGCGTGCGTCGCCGAACACCTTCGGCTCGAGGATCAGCACGTCGGGAATGGCGGTGCGGATGATGTTCATGTCGTGTCGTCGTCGTGTTCGGGTACGCGCTCAGAAGACCTGCTCGGCGAGCAGCTTCTTCAGGTACTGGCCGTAGCCGTTCTTGAGCATCGGCTGGGCGAGCCGCTCGAGCTGCGCGGCATCGATCCAGCCGCGGCGCCACGCGATCTCCTCCGGGCACGCCACCTTCAGGCCCTGGCGCTTCTCGAGCGTGGCGATGAACTGCCCCGCCTCCATCAGGCTGTCGTGGGTGCCGGTGTCCAGCCACGCATAGCCGCGGCCCATGATCTCCACGCTCAGGCGGCCCTGGCGCAGGTACTCGGCGTTGACATCCGTGATCTCCAGCTCGCCGCGCGGGCTGGGCGCGATGTTGGCGGCGATGTCGCAGACCTGGCTGTCGTAGAAGTACAGGCCGGTCACCGCGTAGTTGCTCTTCAGGGTCTGGGGCTTTTCCTCGATGCTCAGCGCACGCTTCTTGTCGTCGAACGCCACCACGCCGTAGCGCTCCGGATCATGCACGTGATAGGCGAAGACGCTGGCGCCCGTCTCCCGGCTGGTGGCGCTGTTGAGCAGCTGCTGCAGGTCATGGCCGTGGAAGATGTTGTCGCCCAGCACCAGGGCGCTGGGCGCGCCGCCGACGAACTCGCGGCCCAGGATGAAGGCCTGCGCCAGGCCGTCCGGGCTGGGCTGGACGCAGTACTGCAGGTTCAGGCCCCAGCGGCTGCCGTCGCCCAGCAGCGCCTCGAAGCGCGGCGTGTCCTGCGGCGTGGAGATGATCAGGATGTCGCGGATCCCGGCCAGCATCAGCGTGGTCAGCGGGTAGTAGATCATCGGCTTGTCGTACACCGGCAGCAGCTGCTTGCTGATGGCCAGCGTGGCCGGGTGCAGCCGGGTGCCGGAGCCGCCGGCCAGGATGATGCCCTTGCGAGGAGTGTTCATGTCAGAGGATCTCGGTGAGCATGCGCTCGACGCCCTGCTGCCAGGACGGCAGCCGCAGGCCGAAGACCTGCTGGAGCTTGGTGGTGGACAGTCGCGAGTTGTGCGGGCGTCGGGCCGGCGTCGGGAAGGCGCTGGTCGGCACCGCATCGATGGCCTGGACCTTGAGCTCGCGGCCCCGCTGGCGGGCCTGCTCGATGACGAAGCTCGCGTAGCCGTGCCAGCTGGTCTCGCCGGCGGCCACCGCGTGGTAGACGCCGGAGAGGTCGATCTCGCTGCCCATCGCGGTGCGCACCATCTGCGCGGTCAGGTCGGCCAGCAGGTCCGCGCCGGTGGGCGCGCCGATCTGGTCGTCGATGACGGTCAGGCGCTCGCGCTCGGCCGCCAGGCGCAGCATGGTCTTGGCGAAGTTGCCGCCGCGCGCCGCATAGACCCAGCTGGTGCGCAGGATCAGATGCCGGCAGCCGCTGGCGCGGATGAGCTCTTCGCCCTCCAGCTTGGTCTGGCCGTAGACGCTCAAGGGGCCGGTGGCGGCGTCCTCGTCGCGCGCGGCGTCGCCCGAGCCGTCGAAGACATAGTCGGTGCTGTAGTGCACCAGCCAGGCACCGGTCTCGGCCGCGCAGCGCGCCAGCACGGCCGGGGCGGTCGCGTTGATCGCGCGCGCCAGCTCGGGCTCGCTCTCGGCCTTGTCGACCGCAGTGTGCGCCGCGGCATTGACGATCAGGGCCGGCCGGACGGCGGCGACGGTCGCGGCCAGCCCCTCGGGACGGCTGAAGTCGCCATGAAGCTCGGCGCTGTCATGGTCCAGCGCGACGACCTCGCCCAGCACTGCGAGCGCGCGCTGCAGCTCCCAGCCGACCTGGCCGCCCTTGCCCAGAAGAAGGATCTTCATGTCTGCGGCTCCTGGCGTCAGTCGCGCGTGCTGTAGTTCTTCGAGACCCACTCGCGGTAGGCGCCGGTGCGCACCGAGTCGATCCACGCGGTGTTCTCCAGATACCACGTCACCGTCTTGTCGATGCCGGTCTCGAAGGATTCGGCAGGCGTCCAGCCGATCTCGGCCTCGATCTTGGTCGGGTCGATCGCGTAGCGGCGGTCATGGCCCGGGCGGTCGGCCACGAAGGTGATCTGGCTGGCGTAGCTCGTGCCGTCCGCCTTCGGGCGCAGCGCGTCGAGCTTGGCGCAGATCACCTGCACCACGTCCAGGTTCCTGATCTCGTTCTTGCCGCCGACGTTGTAGGTCTCGCCCAGCCGACCCTTGGCCAGCACCTGGCGGATCGCCTCGCAGTGGTCGCGCACATAGAGCCAGTCGCGGATGTTCTGACCGTCGCCGTAGACCGGCAGCGCCTTGCCCTCCAGGGCGTTGAGGATCATCAGCGGGATCAGCTTCTCGGGGAAGTGATAGGGCCCGTAGTTGTTCGAGCAGTTGGTGGTCAGCGTCGGCAGGCCGTAGGTGTGGTGGTAGGCGCGCACCAGGTGGTCCGAGCCGGCCTTGCTGGCCGAGTACGGGCTGTTGGGCGCATACGGCGTGGTCTCGCTGAAGGCCGGGTCGGTCTCGGACAGCGAGCCGTAGACCTCGTCGGTCGAGACATGCAGGAAGCGGAAGGCCGACTTGGGCTCGGCCTCCAGCGCGCTCCAGTAGGCGCGCACGGCCTCCAGCAGCTCGAAGGTGCCCACCATGTTGGTCTGGATGAACTCGCCGGGGCCGTGGATGCTGCGGTCGACATGGCTCTCGGCCGCGAAGTGCAGCACCGCGCGCGGGCGGTGCTCG
>JAUPTP010000270.1 GCA_030918015.1 Pseudomonadota bacterium | reverse complement strand
CGAGGGCAAGTTCCCCGACTACAACCGCGTCATCCCGAAGAACCACCGCAACCATGTCACGCTGGGCCGCGCCACGCTGCTGACCAGCCTGCAGCGCGCGGCCATCCTGACCAGCGAGAAGTTCAAGGGCGTGCGCCTGAACTTCGAGACCGGCCTGCTGAAGATCGCCTCCAGCAACGCCGAGCAGGAAGAGGCCAAGGAAGAGCTGGAGATCGACTACGACGGCCCGGCCATCGAGATCGGCTTCAACGTCACCTACCTGATGGACGTGCTGTCCAACATGGACCAGGAGATGGTGACGCTGTCGCTGCAGGACGCCGGCAGCTCGGCGCTGTTCACCCATCCGGACGACAGCGGCTTCAAGTACGTGGTCATGCCGATGCGCATCTGAGCGGATCCGGCCGGACTCCTGCGGTCCGGCGGCCCGGTCGGCGACAATGGCAGACCGACCGGCATGGCGTGAACCCATCACCCGAGCGGGCTGCGGCCCGCTCCGGCCTTTCTGCAAGAGCGACATGAGCGACCTGAACCCGCCCTCCCCCACTCCGATCCCGGCCACCGCGGACGCCTCCGCCGCCTACGGCGAGGGCAGCATCCAGATCCTGGAAGGGCTGGAAGCGGTGCGCAAGCGCCCGGGCATGTACATCGGCGACACCTCCGACGGCACCGGCCTGCACCACCTGGTCTTCGAGGTCGTCGACAACTCGATCGACGAGGCCCTGGCCGGCCACTGCGACGACATCGTCGTCACCATCCACACCGACAACTCGATCTCGGTCATCGACAACGGCCGCGGCATCCCGACCGGCGTGAAGATGGACGACAAGCACGAGCCGAAACGCTCGGCCGCCGAGATCGCGCTGACCGAGCTGCATGCCGGCGGCAAGTTCAACCAGAACTCGTACAAGGTGTCGGGCGGCCTGCACGGCGTGGGCGTGTCCTGCGTCAACGGCCTGTCGAAGTGGCTGCGCCTGACGGTGCGCCGCGACGGCCGGGTGCACCAGATCGACTTCCGCAAGGGCGTGCCGCAGGACCGGGTGATCGAGCGGCGCGACGGCGTCGAGACCAGCCCGATGCGCATCACCGGCGAGACCGACAAGCGCGGCACCGAGGTCCACTTCCTGCCCGACACCGAGATCTTCCAGCAGAACAACGAGTTCCACTACGACATCCTGGCCAAGCGCCTGCGCGAGCTCTCGTTCCTGAACAACGGCGTGAAGATCCGCCTGGTCGACGAGCGCAACGGCGGCAAGGAGGACAACTTCGCCTACGCCGGCGGCGTCAAGGGCTTCGTGGAGTTCGTCAACAAGGGCAAGAAGGTCCTGCACCCGAACATCTTCCACGCCACGGGCGAGAAGCAGAGCGACCAGGGCACGACGATCGGCGTCGAGGTGGCGATGCAGTGGAACGACGCGTTCTCCGAGTCGGTGCTCTGCTTCACCAACAACATCCCGCAGCGCGACGGCGGCACCCACCTGACCGGCCTGCGCGCGGCGATGACGCGCGTCATCAACAAGTACATCGAGGACAACGACATCGCCAAGAAGGCGAAGGTCGAGATCACCGGCGACGACATGCGCGAGGGCCTGGCCTGCGTGGTCTCGGTCAAGGTGCCCGAGCCGAAGTTCTCGAGCCAGACCAAGGACAAGCTGGTGTCGAGCGAGGTGCGCGGCCCGGTCGAGGACATCGTCGGGCGGCTCCTGACCGACTGGCTGCTGGAGAACCCGACCGACGCCAAGACCATCTGCGGCAAGATCGTCGACGCCGCGCGGGCCCGCGACGCCGCGCGCAAGGCGCGCGAGATGACGCGCCGCAAGGGCGTGCTCGACGGCCTGGGCCTGCCGGGCAAGCTGGCCGACTGCCAGGAGAAGGACCCGACGCTGTGCGAGATCTACATCGTCGAGGGTGACTCCGCCGGCGGCTCGGCCAAGCAGGGCCGCGACCGCAAGTTCCAGGCGATCCTGCCGCTGCGCGGCAAGATCCTGAACGTCGAGCGCGCGCGCTACGAGAAGCTGCTGTCCAGCAACGAGATCCTGACGCTGATCACCGCCCTGGGCACCGGCATCGGCCAGGGCATGGGCGGCGACGACTTCAACCCGGACAAGCTGCGCTACCACCGCATCATCATCATGACCGACGCGGACGTGGACGGCGCCCACATCCGCACGCTGCTGCTGACCTTCTTCTACCGGCAGATGCCCGATCTGGTCGAGCGCGGCCACATCTACATCGCGCAGCCGCCGCTCTACAAGGTCAAGCACGGCAAGCAGGAGCAGTACCTGAAGGACGCCGCCGCGCTGGACGAGTACCTGGTGCGGGTGGCGCTGGACGGCGCGGTGGTCGAGCCCGGCGAGGGCCGCGAGGCCATCCGCGGCGAGGCGCTGGACCGGCTCGCCGGCCAGTACATCAAGGCCGCCAACGTCATCGACCGGCTGTCGAACTGGATGGACGTCGAGGCGCTGCGCGCGATCAGCGACGGCCTGACCCTGGACCTGGAGGACGCCACGCGCGCCGCCGCCAGCGCCGAGGCGCTGAAGGCCGCGCTGCACGACGCCGAGGTCAGCGCCGAGATCGACCCGCGCAGCGACAAGCCCTATCTGCGCATCAGCCGCCGCCACCACGGCAACGTCAAGAGCAGCGTCATCACCGCCGACTTCGTGCATGGCGCCGACTACGAGGCGCTGAGCGAGGCCGGCCGCACCTTCAAAGGCCTGCTGACCCCTGAGGCGGTCGCGCGCCGCGGCGAGGGCGAGCGCCAGAAGGAGATCCGCGTCGCCGACTTCCGCGCCGCGATGGCCTGGCTGCTGCAGCAGGCCGAAAGCTCGGTCGGCCGCCAGCGCTACAAGGGCCTGGGCGAGATGAACCCCGAGCAGCTCTGGGAAACCACGATGGACCCGACGGTCCGCCGCCTGCTCAAGGTCCAGATCGAGGATGCCATCGAGGCCGACAAGGTGTTCACGATGCTGATGGGCGACGAGGTCGAGCCGCGGCGCGACTTCATCGAGAGCAATGCGCTGAGGGCGGCGAACATCGACGCGTGAGGCCGCGTCCCGCCCCCTGACCGAACAGCCCGGCCCGCCGGGCTTTTTTGCGTCCGCACCTTCGTGAAGAAGTGAAAATCTCGGCATTGATCGTCGCCAGGCTTTTCGAACATGACTTCACCGTTCACCCGATGGCTGTTTCCTGCACTGCTGCTGATGGTCGCGCCCGCTGCCCCGGCGGCGACGATCTACCTGTGCAAGAGCTACTCGGGAGGCACCTTCTGGTCCAGCGCCACCTGCTCCCAGCAGCAGGCCACGATCGACCGCATGGTCAGCGTGCCGGACGGCATGCCTTTCGATCAGCAGGTGCATCTCGGCGAACAGGCTCGCGAGGCCGGGCGCCGTCTGGTCGAGCCCGCCAGCACCTCGCGCACAAACACCCTGCAGACGAGCAACACTGCCGGCAAGACCGTCGAATGCGAGGCGCTGGCGGGACAGATCCAGGGCCTCGAGGCCATGTCACGTCAGCCCCACAGCGGATCGCAACAGGACTGGATCACGGCCGAGAAACGCAAGGCCCGCGATCAGCAGTTCCGGCTGCGCTGCTGACCCCCGCTCAGAAGGGGCCGTGCTCCACGCCAGAGATCGCTACCAGATTCCCCACCGCCGGCGCCGTCGCCTGCCGGTGCGTGGCCAGCGCCAGCGAGGCCATCGGAGGCGGGCCGTCGATGGCGGCATAGCGCACGCCGCGCACCTGCACCTGCGCGAGCGACACCGGCACGACCGACACGCCCATCTCGGCGGCGACCAGGTTGATGACCGAGGAGAGCTGCGGCGCCTCCTGCCCCGGGCGGGGCTCGAAGCCGGCGGCGCGGCAGGCGGCCAGGATGGCGTCGTGCAGGCTCAGGCCCACCGAGCGCGGGAACAGCACGAAGTCGTCCTGCGCCAGCGCCTGCAGCGCGATGCGCGCCTGCCCGGCCCGCGGGTGCGACTCGGGCAACGCGATGCACATCGGCTCGTCGGGATAGCGGTGCAGCGCCAGCTCCGGCGGCACCGCCACGCCGGGGCGCAGGAAGGCGGCGTCGAGCGAGCGGTCCAGCAGCGCCTCGGTCAGCCGGGTGGTGTTGGTCTCGGTCAGCAGCAGCTGCACCTGCGGCCAGCGGCGGCGGAACTCGCGCAGCGTGGCGGCCACCACCGGATTGAAGGCCGCCGAGCCGGTGAAGCCGACCCGCAGCGTGCCGGTCTGGCCGCGCGCGGCGCGCTGCGCTGCCTGCCGGGCGCTGTCGGCCGCCTGCAGCGTGCGCTCGGCCTCGTCGCGGACGGCCTCGCCCGCCGCGGTGAGCATCACGCCCTGGGGCGTGCGGTGCAGCAGCGTGACCCCCAGCTCGCGCTCGAGCTCGCGGATCTGCTGGCTCAGCGGCGGCTGGCTGATGCCCAGACGCGCGGCCGCGCGGGTGACGTTGCCCTCGTCGGCGACGGCGAGAAAGTAGCGCAGGTGGCGCAGCTCCATGACGGCATGTTCCTTTCCATACTCAAAACCTCTGATGCAGTCATGAACAATATATTGGACGACTGACCCGCAGGTTTCCAGAATCGGGCCATGCCTGACACCC
>JAUPTP010000269.1 GCA_030918015.1 Pseudomonadota bacterium | reverse complement strand
CGGGTTAGTGACCGCCTGGCGCTTGGCCGAGGCGCCCACGAGGATCTCGCCGTCTTCCTGGTAGGCGATGATGGAGGGCGTCGTGCGCGCGCCTTCCGAGTTCTCGATCACCTTCGTGGTGTTGCCTTCCATGATGGCGACGCACGAGTTGGTGGTGCCGAGGTCGATGCCGATGATCTTGCCCATGGTCTTGGTGACTCCGGAAATTTGTCTGGTTGCTGCCTGATCTGCGGATGGACCGGCGTGTTTCAAGAGGGGGATCCGCGCGGGATCACTTCGGGGCGGCGACCATCACCAGGGCGGGACGCAGCACGCGCTCGGCGATCAGGTAGCCCTTCTGCAGGACGGTGACGACGGTGTTGGGGTCCTGGTCGGCCGGCACCATGCTGATGGCCTGGTGCTGGTGCGGGTCGAACTTCGTGCCGGCGGGCGGGCTGATCTCGACGACCTTGTTGCGCTCCAGGGCCTGGACGAGCTGGCGCAGCGTGGCCTGCACGCCCTCGAGCATCTGCTCGGGCGTGCCCTGGCCGGCGGTCTGCGCGGCGATGGCGGCCTCCAGGCTGTCGCGCACCGGCAGCAGGCTCTCGGCGAAGGACTCGACGGCGAACTTGCGCGACTTGGCGATCTCTTCCTCGGCGCGGCGGCGGGTGTTCTCGGCATCGGCCTTGGCGCGCAGGTAGGCGTCGGCGAGCTCGACGTTCTTGGCCTCGAGCTCGGCCAGGCGGGCCAGCGCGTCGGCGGCATCGGCCGCGGTCGTCACGGCCGGATCGGTGTCGGGAGAGGACGGGGTGTTCTGGGTGTCGGACATGGTCGTTTCCTTGGCCGCGCTGCGAGCGGCGTCCCGGTGCGACATGGGGTCGCCCGGGCAGGCTTCAAGAGGGGCCGCGACGACCCGGGCGCGTCCGGGGCCTACCATTTCAGGCAGAGGGAGAACGACGATGAACACGACACTGAGCGCGCAGGGCGATCACGCCCCTGATTTCCGGCCGACCCGGCGCCACTGGCTGGGCACCACCTTCGGTCTGGGCCTGCTGGGTCTGGGTGGCGGCCTGCTGGGCGGCTGCGGCGGCGGGGTGGGCAGCAACGGCACGGGCAGCCCGGCGATCCTGTCGCAGGGGGTGGGCACGGTCTCGGGCTTCGGCAGCGTCGTGGTCGACGGCGTGCGCCGGGACGACAGCGCCGCGAGCGTCGGGCGCACGCGGGCCGACGGCGGGCGCGACAGCGCCGAGGCCCGGCTGGGCCAGCGCGTGGTGCTCACCTATGGCAGCGACGCCTCGGGCGCCGAGGTGCTCGAGCAGGTCGAGGTGCGGCCGTCGCTGGCCGGCATCGTCACCGAGCGCACCCTCGACACGCTGGGCGTGCTGGGCCAGACGGTGCGGCTCAACGCCGATCCGGCCCTGGGCCCGGTGACGGTGCTGGGCGAGGACTGGACGAGCCTGTCGGCGATCGCGCTCGGGCAGGACGTGGAGGTGCATGCGATCATGCTGGGGGCGCCCGGGCAGGCGCGCCATCTGCTGGCCACCCGCATCGACCGGCGCACCTCCGCCGCCGAGACCGCCAGCGTCCGGCTGGTCGCGCCGGTGGCCGAGGCGGGCGCCGTGGCCGCCGATGGCCGCCAGACGGTGCGCATCGGCGCGCTGTCGGTGCGGCTGCCGGCGGGCGAGCGCGCCGAGCCCGGCCAGCTGCTGACGGTGCATGCGGCCGCGACCGATTTCGATGTGATCGATCTGACGCTGCAGGCCGTGCGCATCGAGGTCGATCCGGGCTCGACCGCGGCCGCGGCGGGTTCGCGCCTGGAGCGCACCGGCCTGATCGCCGGCTGGAGCGGCACCACCTTCACGGTCGACGGCACCCTGTTCACGGTGGACGCCGCCACCGCGCGGGTGCCGGACACGCTGGCGCTGGCCGACGGCCGGTGGGTGCGGGTGATGGCGCAGCGCAGCAGCGACGGCCAGCGCTGGCAGGCCACTTCGGTGGCGGCGCTCTCAGGCAGCGGCAATGCGCTGCTGCTGGGCACGCTGTCGGACTGGGCGGCGGCCACCGGCAGCTTGCGCGTGCGCGACACGCGGGTCGTGCTGAACGCGTCCACCGTGCTGGAGCTGGGCGCCACCGCGTCCGCCGCGCTGACCGAGGGCCTGTACGTCGAGGTGACCGGCAGCATCGGCGTGCGCGGCATCGTGGCCGAGCGGGTGCGCAGCCTGAGCGAGCCGGCGGGCACCTCGGCGCAGATCACCCGCCAGGGGCCGGTGACGGCCTTCGACCTGGCGGCGGGCGCGCTGGTGCTGCAGCAGACCCAGGGCGACGGCCGCGTGCGCGCGATCACGGTGGTCTGGGATGCGCGCACCCACTGGCGCGATCCGCTGCAGCCCGCCGCGGCGGTGCTGGCCGCGCTGGTGGCGGCCGGCAGCGCGATCGAGGTCGAGGGCGCGCTCTCGGCCGATGGCAGCCGGCTGCAGGCGCGTCAGGTGCGGCTGCGCTCGTCCTCCGGCGCGGCCTCCTCGCCGGGCGACGAGCGCGCGGGCAGCGCCTCGCGCCTGGCTCAGGCCGGGCCGTCGTCGAGGTCGTCGAGCGACACGCTCCAGCGCTGCCAGTCGGCGAGCTGACGCCGGTCGGCCTTGGTCGGGCGGCCCTGCTGGATGCTCAGCGCGGGGTCGGCCGCGTAGTGGCGCCGCTCGCGCCACTCGGCCTGGGCCAGCACGCTCTCGGGCGTCTCGCGGTAGAGGAGCTGCGCCTGCGGGGCCGGCCCGCGCACCGCCGACAGGCCGAGCACCTCGACCTCGCGCGGCGTCGGGCAGTCGCCCTGGCGCACCGAGACGCGGTCGCCGGCGCGCACCTCGCGCGAGGGCTTGGCGTCCTGGCCGTTGACGCGCACCCGGTTGCGGTCGATCTCGTCGGCCGCCAGCGAGCGGGTCTTGAAGAAGCGCGCGGCCCAGAGCCACTTGTCGAGGCGCTGGCCGGCCGGGGCGTCGGCGGCCGGGGAGGGGGAACGGGATGCGGATCGGCTCATCGTGCCCGTGATTATTCGTGATCCGGCCCGGCCAGCGCGAGCTGCACCCGCGCGTCCAGCCCGGTCACCCGCGAGCGCGCGATGCGGTTGTCCAGCGCGAGCGTTCCGCCCAGCGACAGCACGATGTCGCGGCAGATCGTCAGCCCCAGGCCGGAGCCGGAGCGCAGGTCGGCCTGCGCGGGCGCGGTCGCGAAGGGCTGGAACAGCCGCTCGCGCAGGTCCTCGGCGATGCCGGGGCCGCTGTCGGCGATCGTCAGCACCACATGGCGCGCATCGCGGTGCAGGCTCACCGCCAGCACGCCGCCCGGCGCCGAGCACTTGATCGCGTTGTGCAGCAGGTTGCGCACCAGCTCGCGCAGCGCCCACTCGTGGCCGGCCACCGGCGCGGGCACCGTCTCGAGCGAGAAGTCGAGGTCGCGCTCGGCCGCCAGCGCCGCCAGGTCGAGTGCCACCTCGCGCACCACCGGCTCCCAGTCGGTGCGCGGGGGCTGGCCCTGCTGGCGCAGCTGCTCGACCTTGGCCAGCGCGAGCATCTGGTTGGCCAGCTCGGTGGCGCGGTCGACGGTGTGCTCGATCTCGGCCAGCGCGCTGGCGCCGTCCAGGTCGCCGCGCCGGGCCGACTGCACCTGCACCTTCAGCACCGCCAGGGGCGTGCGCAGCTGGTGCGAGGCGTCGCGCACGAAGCGCTTCTGGTGCTCGAGCAGCCGCGCGCTGCGGTCCATCATCGCGTTGGTCGCCTCCACCAGCGGGCGCAGCTCGCGCGGTGCGTCGTCCGCGCGCAGCGGCGTGAGGTCGTCGTCGGCCCGGTGCGCCAGCTCGTGGCTGAGCCGGCGCACCGGCCGCGTGGCGCGCTGCACCACCCACACCACCACCAGCGCGATCACCGCCACCAGCGCCGCCTGGCGCCACAGCGTGTCGATCAGGATGTGGCGCGCCAGCGTGTGGCGCAGCTCCAGCGTCTCGGCCACCTGGATGGTGGCGATGCCGTGGCCGGCGGGGCCCGCCACCGGCTGCAGCAGCACGGCCATGCGCACCGGCAGGCCGCGGTACTCCGCGTCCTGGAAGTCGACCAGCGCCGCGTAGACGCTGCGCTGCGGGATCCGGCCCCGCCAGGGCGGCAGGTCCTCGAAGCCGCTGACCATCTCGCCGGCGAAGCCGCTGACGCGGAAGAAGATGCGGCTGCGGTTGTCCGCCTCGAAGGCCTCCAGCGCCGAGTAGGGCACATCCGCGCCGACCTGCGGGCCGGCCTCGCCCGGGCGGACCTCCAGCCGCTCGCCGATGGCCTTGGCCGAGGCCAGCAGCGTGCGGTCGTAGGCGATGTCGGCCGAGTCCAGCGCCTCGCGGTACAGGCTGACCGTGTTGATGACGATCAGCAGCGCCACCGGCAGCAGGATGCCGGCGAGCAGCTCGGCGCGCAGCGACAGGTGCGCCAGACGGTGGCGCAGGCGCGCGCGCAGACCGTGCGCCCTCATGCGCCGGCCGGCGCGGCCTTGAGCAGGTAGCCCAGGCCGCGCAGCGTCACCAGCTGCGCGCCGGTGTGCGCGATCTTCTTGCGCAGCCGGTAGACGACCACCTCGATCGCCTCGGT
>JAUPTP010000268.1 GCA_030918015.1 Pseudomonadota bacterium | reverse complement strand
CGGTTGGTCTTGCCACGCGCGATCCAGTAGAGCACCTCCGCCTCGCGGGGCGTCAGGCCGAAGGCGAGCACCATCGCCTCCAGCGCGGCGGTGTTGTCCGCTTCGCGCAGCACCAGCAGCCACTGGCCGTCGCCCACCGCCTCGTGCAGCGTGAAGCGCAGCCGCCGGCCGCTGCGTCCGGCCTCGACGGTGCGCGAGGGCGAGCCCGGCACCGGCCCCTCGTCCAGCGCGCCCAGCGCCGCCGTCTCGTCGCGCAGCCAGGCCAGCACGCCCGCCGGGGCCTGCCGGGCATCGCCGTCGAAATGCTGCTCGAGCATCTGCCGCGCCAGCGAGGTCTGCCAGACGATGCGCCCGTCCTGCAGGCGCACCATCAGCGTGGCGTGGCCGAAGGCGTCGAGCGCATTGCGCGCCTGCTGGCGCTCGCGCGCGGCCAGCGAATGCGCGGTGATGCGCGCGATCACCTCGCGGGCACGGATCGGCTTGGTCACATAGTCGGTGCCGCCGGCGGCGAAGGCGGCCACCACATGCTCGGTCTCGGTCAGGCCGGTCATGAAGATGATCGGGATGGCCGCGGTGCTCGCCTCGGCCCGCAGGCGGCGCGCGACCTCGAAGCCGTCCATGCCCGGCATCATCGCGTCGAGCAGGATGACGTCGGGGCGCGCCCGCGCGGCGCGCTCGAGCGCGCTGGGGCCGTCGGTGGCCACCAGCACGGTGTAGCCCGACTCGTCGAGCGTGTCGTGCAGCACCGCGAGGTTGTCGGGCACGTCGTCGACGATCAGCACCACGTCGGCGTGGCGTTCAGCGGGAGGGGTCATCGGGGGGAACATCGACATCAAGGGCCTTGCGCAGGAGTCCGTTCATCGCGTCGAGCTGGAACTGGCGGGCCAGCGCGCGCAGCCGCTCCACCAGGGCCGCGCACTCGGGCTGGGTGGCGGCGATCTCGTCGAGGGCACGCATCACGCCGCGCACATGCCCGATCGAGATGGCCTCCTGCAGCGCGCGCAGCCGATTCTCATCGATGCGCAGAGGCCCTTCGGGCGGCTGCGGCGCCACGGCCGTCATGGCCGCCACGGCGGGCACCGGCCCGGCCACCGGCACCTCGGCCTCGATCCACTGCAGCGCCAGGCGCCGGCCCAGCCAGTCGAGCAGCTCGCTGACCCGCACCGGCTTGACCAGGAAGTCGCCCGGCTCGATGCCCACATCGTTGTCCAGGCCCTTGTCGAAGGCGTTGGCCGAGACGATCGCCGCCGGCGTGCCCGCCGGCAGCAGCCCTTGAGCGCGGATGCGCCGCAGCGTCTCCCAGCCGTCGATGCCGGGCATGGCCAGGTCCATGAAGATCGCGTCGGGCAGGGCGCCGACCGCCTCCTGCAGGGCGCGCAGGCATTCCTCGCCGCTGGCGGCCTGGCGGATCGTGAAGCCCAGCGGTTGCAGCAGGCTGACGATCAGGCCGCGGTCGACCTCCTCGTTGTCGACCACCCAGATGCAGCGCGCACGGCCGGCGTGCCCGAGGCGCCGGCGCACCGGCGCCGGCCGGCCGGCCGTGCCGTCGCGCACCTCCGGCAGGAACAGCCGCAGCCGGAAGGTGGTGCCCCGCCCGGGCTGGCTCTCGGCGGTCAGCTCGCCGCCCATCAGCTCGGCCAGCATGCGGCTGATCGTCAGCCCCAGGCCGGTGCCGCCGCTCAGGCTGCCGCCGCCCGCCGCCGAGCCGCGCTCGAAGGGCTCGAAGATGCGCGCGAGCTCCTCGGCCGTCATGCCAGGGCCGGTGTCGACGATCTCGAAGCGGGCGATCTCGCGCGCGTACTGCAGCCGCAGCACCACCTCGCCGGTGCGGGTGAACTTGATCGCGTTGCCGACGATGTTGATCAGGATCTGGCGCAGGCGCTTGTCGTCGGCGCGCACGCAGGCCGGCGCCCCGGCCACCTCGCAGCGGAAGGCCAGCCCCTTGGCGGCGGCCTGCAGCTCGAACAGGCGCGCGATCTCGTCGATCGTCTCGGCAAAGCGCACCGGCCGCACGTCCAGGCGCAGGCGGCCGCTCTCGATGCGCGCCAGGTCCAGCGTGCCCTCGATCAGCGACAGCAGGTGGTCGCCGCCGCGGCGGATGACGCTCACCGCCTGGCGGCGCTGCGGCGGCATCGTCTCGTCCTCCTCGAGCAGCTGGGCGTAGCCGAGGATGGAGTTCAGCGGCGTGCGCAGCTCGTGGCTGATCGTGGTGATGTAGCGGCTCTTGGCCAGATTGGCCGACTCGGCCGCCTGCTTGGCCTGCTGCAGCGCCAGATCGGTCTGGCGGTGGGACTCGATCTCGCGGCGCAGCGCCAGCGTCTGCTCGTGCAGCGCCTGGGTCTGGCGGTTGGCCTCCTCCTGCGCCACCTGGCGGCTCTTGTGCGCCAGCACCAGCCACCAGGCGACCACGCCGGCCACCAGCGCCAGCGTCGGCAGCACCAGCGCGCGGCGCATCCCCGCCAGCAGCACCAGCAGCGGCAGCAGCACCGCCATCATCAGCAGGTAGTGGCCCAGCCCGCGCTCGAGCGACGGCCAGACGCGCCGGGGCAGCAGCCGACGCAGCGCCGCGAGCCACTGCACCGCCAGATGCGCCTGCGGCAGCTTGCACAGGTCGTGGCAGCGCGCATCGAGCGTGCAGCACAGCGAGCAGATCGCCCCGCCGTAGGCCGGACAGCGGGTCATGTCCTCGCCCTCGTACTCGCGCTCGCAGACCGTGCAGGTCTGGGGCGCGGTGTAGCGGCGGTAGATGCCGGCCTCCTCGGTGCGCGGCGCCAGATAGAAGCGCCCGCGCGTCGACCAGGCCAGCAGCGGCGAGACCACGAAGGCGGTGACCAGCGCGATCAGCGCCGACCAGGCCTGCGCCATCGCGCCGAAGGCCCCCAGATAGGCCGCCACCGACAGCAGCGAGGCCGCCCCCATCGCGCCGACGCCCACCGGATTGATGTCGTAGAGATGCGCGCGCCGGAACTCGATGCCCTTCGGGCTCAGGCCCAGCGGCTTGTTGATGACCAGGTCGGCCACCACCGCCATCATCCAGCTGATCGCGATGTTGGAGTACAGGCCCAGCACGCCGCCGAGCGCCTGGAAGACCTCCATCTCCATCAGCATCAGCGCGATGCCGGTGTTGAACACCACCCAGACCACCCGCCCCGGATGGCTGTGCGTGATGCGCGAGAAAAAGTTCGACCAGGCCAGCGAGCCGGCGTAGGCGTTGGTGACATTGATCTTCAGCTGCGAGATCACCACGAAGACCGCGGTGGCCGCCACCGCCCAGCCGTAATGCGGGAAGACATACTCGTAGGCGGCCAGATACATCTGGTTGGGGTCGACCGCGCGCTCGATCGGCACCATGTGGCCGATCGCCAGCGAGGCCAGCAGCGCCCCGCCCAGCATCTTCAGCACCCCGAACACCACCCAGCCGGGGCCGCCCGCCACCACGCCGGCCCACCAGCGCAGCCGGTTCTCGCGCGTGCGTTCGGGCATGAAGCGCAGGTAGTCGGCCTGCTCGCCCATCTGCGTGAACAGCGCGATGCCCACCGTCATCGCCGCGCCGAAGGCCTGCGGGTCGAAGCCGGTCAGGTCGGACTCGCCGCCGTAGGCCATCAGCGCATCGATCACGCCCGGGTTCTCGTGCAGCACGAAGGCATAGGGCAGCACCAGCATCAGCGCCCACAGCGGCTGGGTCCAGACCTGCAGCCGGCTGATCACCGTCACCCCGTGCGTGACCAGCGGCAGCACCGCCAGCGCACAGATCAGATAGCCCCAGGCCGGCGGGATGTCGAAGGCCAGCTCCAGCGCGTAGGCCATCACCGCCGCCTCGAGCGCGAAGAAGATGAAGGTGAAGCTGGCGTAGATCAGCGAGGTCAGCGTCGAGCCGATGTAGCCGAAGCCCGCGCCACGCGTGAGCAGGTCCATGTCGACGCCGTGGCGCGCGGCGTAGGCGCTGATCGGCAGGCCGGCCAGGAAGATGATCAGCCCGGTGACCAGGATGGCCAGCGCGGCGTTGACGAAGCCGTGCTGCACCAGCAGCGTCGCGCCCACCGCCTCCAGCACCAGGAAGGAGGCCGCGCCGCCCAGCGCGGTCACCGCCACCCGGCCGATGCTCCAGCGCCGCGCGCTGCGGGGCGCGAAGCGCAGCGCGTAGTCCTCCAGCGTCTCGCTGGCGACCCAGTCGTTGTAGTCGCGCCGGATCTTGATGACGCGCTGCACCGGCTCGCCGCCCGCGCCCGCCCCGCGGGCTGGCCCGATTTCTGCCTGCAGGCTGCTCGCCCCTGTGTCTCCGTCCGCGTTCATGGGGCCGGAGGCACACAAGAAACGCACCAGCCCGGCCTGTCGCCCGTCAGGTCGGCCGAAGTCACGTCCGCACCTGCATCATGGAACTCACGCCCCGCGAGAAGGACAAGCTCCTGATCTTCACCGCCGCGCTGCTGGCCGAACGCCGCCGTGCCCGCGGCCTGAAGCTGAACTACCCCGAGGCGATCGCGCTGATCACCGCCGCGATCATGGAAGGCGCGCGCGACGGCAAGTCGGTCGCCGCGCTGATGAGCGAGGGCAAGACCGTGCTCTCGCGCGCCGACGTGATGGAGGGCATCGCCGAGATGATCCCCGAGATCCAGGTCGAGGCCACCTTCCCCGACGGC
>JAUPTP010000267.1 GCA_030918015.1 Pseudomonadota bacterium | reverse complement strand
GGCGCGAGGCCTCGGCCCGCGCGGCCGGCTCGCCGCCGCGCACGCCGATCAGCAGCACGCGGGCGGTGGCGCCGTTGCGCAGCTGCTCCATCAGCACGCGCTGGCCCGGCGTCGGCGCCGAGGGCAGGAAGGCCGACAGGTCGGCGACATAGCTGGCGCGGGCCGCGATCAGCCCGGCCAGCGCCATCAGCGCCAGCCAGATCGCCAGCGTCCAGGCGGCGGCGCGGCGCATCAGGGCGCCACCGGCTCGATGCGCAGCTGGGTGCGGTCGCCGTCGCTCATCGTCATCTGCACCTCGCGCAGCTGCGCCTGCGCGCCCAGGATGCGCAGCTGCGCGACCTGGCCGCGCAGCCGGGCGTCGCGCGGCACCAGCTCCAGCGTCCAGCGCGCCGCCTCGCCCGACAGGCGCGGCACGAACAGGCGCTCGAGCAGCTCGCGGTTGCCGGTGAGCGTGCCGCGGATCGCCTCGACCACCACCACCGCCTCCGGCACCGAGTCCAGCGTCGTGGTGCGGCTGCGCCCGCCCTGGCTCATCGTCAGCTGGTTGCCCTGCACCGCCAGGCGCTCCTGGCGCGGCCTGAGCGTCTCGCGCACGAAGGTGTCGGGCGCGGCGAAGCTCAGCCGCCCGCTCGACTCCAGCGCCAGCGGCGAGCCGCGCTCGTTCTGGAAGACCTCGCGGCGCTCGACGAAGGTGGCCTCGCCGGCGCGCACCTGCGCCAGCCGCGCCATCAGCGCATCAAGGTCGAAGCCGGCCGCCGCTGCCGGCACCGGGCACAGGGCCGCCAGCGGACAGATCAGCAGCGGCAGCGCCTGCATCAGGCGGCGTCGGGACATCATCGGCATGGCGCGTGGGGCGGGCGGTCGCCCAGAAGTCGAAGAAGTTGAACCAGTTGTACGGCGTCTCGCGGCACAGCCGCTCGAGCAGCGCGACATGGCGCCGCATCGCCTCGTGCACCGCCGCGTCCAGCGCGGCCTGCGCGCCGGGGCCGCGCGGCGGGCGCTGGCGGAAGTCGGCCAGCGTCTCGAAGCGCAGCTCGTAGCGGCGGCCGCCATGGTAGAGCCCGGTCATGAAGATCACCGGCCGGCGCAGCATGGCCGCGAGCCGGAACGGGCCGTCCGAAAACGACGCCGGCGCGCCCAGGAAAGGCAGCCTGAGCGTGCGCGAGCGCGCCACGCCCTCGCCGCCGGTCGGCGCCAGCGTGCGGTCGGCCAGCAGCCCGGCCACGCCACCCTCGCCCAGCCAGGCATCGAGCTCGAGCATGGCCTCCAGCCGGCCCAGACCGATCACCTTCAGCTCGGCCTCCGGCGCGATCGCGCGCAGCGCAGCGTTGATCTGGCGCGCGTTGTCCTCGTACATCACCATCGCGACCTTCAGGCCGCGCCGCGCCTGGCCCAGCGCCCGCAGCGCCTCGAAGCTGCCCAGGTGCGCGCCCACCAGCAGCACGCCGCGCCCCTCGAGCAGCACCCGGTCGAGGTGGTCGACGCCGGTGACCTGCACCTCGAACAGGTCGAAGCGCCCGCGCAGCAGGTAGACGCGGTCCAGGATGGTCGCGGCGAAGTGGTGCACATGGCGGTAGCGCTCGCGCCAGGTCGGGGCCCGGCCCAGGACCCGCGCCAGATAGCCGCGCGAGGCGCGCGTCGCCGCCCCGCCGAAGGCCAGGAAATACAGCGTGATCGGATGCAGCACCGCACGCGCGACGCGCCGGCCCAGCAGCACCGCGATCCAGCGCATCAGCGTCAGCGCCAGCGTGTTGCTGCGCTCGCGCTGCTCGGTCCAGGCGGGCGCACCCATCAGGCGGACACGGCGGGCGTCGGCTCGATCTGGCCCAGCGCCACCGGCAGGCCCTCGGGCGGATCGCCCGCCTCGTGGCGGCGCAATTCGAAGTGCAGGCGCCGGCCGGCCTCGGGCGCGCCCCAGCCGAGCGACAGCCGCGCGCCCGGCCCGACCGGCGCGACGAACTTGACGCTGCTGCAGCGCGGCGCCGCGCCCATCCAGGCGGCCGCCTGCGCGTCGTCCTGCAGCGCCTCGAGCACCGCGCCGAGCAGCACCACGCCGGGCAGCAGCGGCCGCCCCGGGAAATGCCCGGCAAAGGACGGATGGTCCGGCGGCACCGTCCAGCGCATGCGCTCCATCCAGCCCTCAGCCATGGCCGCCTCCGGCGCCGCGCGCCGCCTCGGCCAGCAGCCGCGCGGCCAGCTCGGCCAGTCGCCCGGCCGGCAGCTTGCCGCTCGGATCGCGCGGCAGCGCCTCGACCCGCAGCAGCCGCCGCGGCACGAAGGCCGCGTCCACCCGCTGGCGCAGGCCCGCGCGCAGCTGCTCGGCGCTCACGCCGGCCTCGGCCACCACCAGCGCGACCAGGCGCACCACGCCGTCCTCGGGCTCGGGCGGCAGCCAGAAGGCGCCGTCGCGCACGCCGGGCAGGCTGTTGAGGTGGTAGTTCAGGTGCGCCAGCGAGCTGCGCTTGCCGGCGATGTTGATCAGGTCGTTGGAGCGCCCGAGCAGCCGGAAGCGCGTGGGCGACTCCACCTCGAGCACGTCGGCCAGCCGGGTGGGCTCGGGCACATGGCCGCCGCTGACCACCGCCGCATCGCCGTCGCCGTCCAGGCGCAGGCCGTCGAAGGTCTGCCACTCCGGCCCGGCCGTCGGGCGCCGGGTGGCGACCTGGCCGGCCTCGGTGCAGCCGTAGATCTCGATCAGCGGCCCCTGCAGCGCGGCCTCGGCCCGCGCGGCGAGCTGGGGCGACAGCGGCGCGGTGGCGCTCACCGTCAGGTCCACCGGCGGCAGCGCCTGCGGCGGCAGGCCGGCGTCGAGCAGCGTCTTCAGGTGGAAGGGCGTGGTCACCAGCACCCGCGGCCGCGGCACCGAGGCCAGCACCCGCGCGATGTCCTCGGGGAAGAAGGGCCGCTCGGCGGCGAAGGCCGCGCCGCCCAGCATCGCCACCAGCACCGTCGACTCGAAGCCGTACATGTGATGCGCCGGCACCGTGCCGACCAGGGTCACGCCCTGCAGGTCCGGCCGGCCCAGCGCCTCGGCCAGGCGCGCGGCCTCGGCGCGCAGGTTCACCTGCAGCAGATCCCAGCGCTTGCCATGCGGCATCGGCTGGCCGGTCGAGCCGGAGGTGAGCACCTGCGCCGCCTCGTGCGCGCCGGCGATCATCGGCATCGGGGACATCGGGGAGGTCGGCGCATCGACCGGAACCGTGGCGGCCCCGAAGCGCACCGTCGGCAGGTCCACCGGCTCCGCCTCGTCATCGGCCAGCGCCGAGGCCTGCGGGAACAGCGTGCGCAGCCGCGCGATCATGTCCGGCGTGTGGTTGGGCGGCATCAGCGCGGCCTGGCCACGGCACAGCGCCGCGCCCAGCGCCAGCGCGAAGCGCCAGCGGTCGGCGGTCATCGCCAGCACCGGGCCGCCCTCGGGCAGGTGCGGCGCCAGCGCGGCGACCTCGGCCAGGTAGGTGCGGCGGTCCAGCGGTCGGCCGTCGCGCCAGGCCAGCGGAGCCGCCAGCGGCACGTCGGCGGCCAGCAGCGGCAGCGTCGGCATCGTCTCGGGGCGACTCATCGGGAGCACCCGTCCGCCTGATGCGCCCGCCAGGCGCGCACAGCCGTCATCACCCCCACGCGCTCGAACTCGGGATGCAGCCGGTAGCGCAGCAGATGTTCGCCCACGAACATCGCCAGCAGCGACAGCGGCGTGACGACGTTGACCCACAGCGACCAGGCCTCCACCAGACCGGCCGCATGCAGCACCAGCGACAGCAGCGCGACGACCAGGAAGTACAGCACCCAGACCTGGGTGAGCCGCCGGGTGTAGGCCGCCATCGCCGGCGTGAAGCCGGCGCGCCCGTGCACCCGCTGCGCCAGCTGCGAGATCAGCGCCTGACGGCCCGGCCGCAGCGTCAGCGCAAAGCCCAGCGCCAGCGCGGCATGCACGCCGGCATGCTGCGCCAGCAACGCCCACTGCAGCGCCAGCGCCAGCAGCCCGCCCTCGCGGGCGGTGCGGGTGATCAGCCAGTGCGATCCGGCAGCCATCGCCAGGACCGCCACGGCGATCGCGACCGGGCGCAGCAGCGCAACGGCGGGGCGACTCACGCGGCTCAGACGGTGCGGTGGGCCGCGATGTGGTCAGCCAGGCTGGCCAGCGAGGTGAAGATGCGCACGTTGTTCTCGTCGTCCGAGCGCAGCTGGAAGCCGTAGCGCTTGGAGACGACCAGCGCGACCTCCAGGATGTCGATCGAGTCCAGGCCCAGGCCGTCGCCGTACAGCGGCGCCTCCGGATCGATCTCCTGCGGCGCCATCTCGAGGTTGAGCGCCTCGACCAGCAGCGCGGCCACCTCCTGACGAAGCGTGTTGTCGGCAGTGCTCATGGGGGATCTGTCCTTGTGATGGCCGGGGCCGGAGTCGGTGGGGATCATTGACCGGGATCAGGGTGAACCCGCGATTTTAACCGTCATCCGTGAAGAATCTTGCACCCTCCCCCGGCCGGGCGCCCCCGGGCGGGGGCGCGCGCGAGAAGTGCGCCGCAGGAAAGGCGACGGCCATTTGCTGCAACGCAGCAACCCGCGACATCGCCCCGTATCATGGGCGATCACCGTCTTCTGCCCCTGCGCACGCCCTCTGCCCATGTCACCCGAACTGCAATCCCG
>JAUPTP010000266.1 GCA_030918015.1 Pseudomonadota bacterium | reverse complement strand
GAGCATTCCGCGCAGCTTGCCCGCGAGGGCTGGGCGCGCGCCGAGGCGACGATCCGCGCCGGCGCGCATTTCCTGGTCGTGCTCGACGAGATCACCTACCCGCTGCGCTACGGCTGGGTGCCGCTGGAGCCGGTGCTGGCGGCGCTGCGCGAGCGCCCCGATCATGTGCATGTGGTGCTGACCGGGCGCAACGCGCCGCAGGAGCTGGTCGACCTGGCCGACACCGTCACCGAGATGCGCCTGGTCAAGCACCACTACCAGGCCGGCGTGCCGGCGCAGCGCGGCATCGAGGACTGAGTCTCCCGTGTCCTGGCTGGCCTCGCCCTGGCCGTGGCCGCTGCTGCAGGCCGGCGCGCTGCTGCTGGCCTGGGCGCTGGACCGCCGCTTCGGCGAGCCGCCCGACCGCTGGCATCCGGTGGCCTGGCTGGGGCGGCTGCTCGGGCCGGTCGGGCGCTTCTGGCGCGATCGTGCGCCGGCGGCGGCTTTCGCGGGCGGTGCGCTGTCGTGGCTGCTGATCGCGGTCGTGCTGGCCGGCGCGGCCTGGGCGCTGCAGCGGGGAATCGCCGCGTTGCCGGGGCCGCTGGCGCTCGTGCTGCTGGCGCTGGCGCTCAAGCCGCTGTTCGCCTGCCGCATGCTGTGCGACGAGGTCGCCGCGGTGGAGGCGGCGCTGGCGCAGTCGCTCCAGGCCGGGCGCGCGCGGCTGGCCTGGCTGGTCAGCCGCGACGTGACGCGGCTCGATGCCGGCGAGGTGCGCGAATCGGCGATCGAGACGCTGGCCGAGAACCTCAACGACTCGGTGGTGTCGCCGCTGGCCTGGTTCGCGCTGGCCGGGCTGCCGGGGGCGGTGCTGTACCGTTTCGCGAACACCGCCGATGCGATGTGGGGCTACCGCGGCGCCTGGGAGTGGGCGGGCAAGTGGGCCGCGCGGGCCGACGACCTGCTGTCATGGCCGGGCGCGCGGGTGACGGCGCTGCTGCTGCGGCCGGTCTGGAGGCTCAGCGACTGGGCCCGACTGGCCCGCGAGGCCGCAGTGACGCCTTCTCCCAACGGTGGATGGCCGATGGGGGCTCTCGCTTTGCGTTTGGGGGTCCGTCTGCGCAAGCCGGGCGTATATGCTCTGCATGCCGAGGGGCGATCGCCCGAGGCGGCGGATCTGCTCGGGGGGCTGCGGCTGGCCCGGGCGGCGGCCTGGTTCTGGACGGTGGCCCTGGCCGGGGGACTGGCGGGGCATGGAGTGATCACCCTGACACGGCTGGCCGGGGGGGCAGCCTGAGCTCATGACGACGCCTCAAGACAACGATCTCCTGCACGATCTCGTGCGCACGCACGGCGGGCCCGATGCCCATGGCGTTCCCCGCTGGGATTTCTCCACCAATGCCAACGCCTGCGGGCCCGCGCCGATGGCGCAGGAGATGCTGCGCCAGGTCGATGCCCGGCGCTATCCCGATCCGAGCTTCACCGTGCTGCGCCGCCAGCTCGGTCGGCTGCATCAGGTCGATCCGGCGCGCATCGTCATCGCCGCCAGCGCCAGCGAGTTCATCCGGCGCATGACGCTGGCCATCGCGATGCTCAAGCCGGGCGCGCGTGTCCAGGTGCCCGATCATGCCTACGGCGAGTACGCCGCGGCGGCTCAGGCGCTGGGCCTGCAGCCCCGGCGTGCTGCCGAGCTCGCCGGCGGCGAGCCGCCCTACCTGATCTGGCACACCGATCCGAGCAGCCCCTCGGGCGAGGTGGGCCCGCTGCCCGCGTTCGACCCGACCGATTCGGTGCTGGTGGTCGACCGCGCCTACGCGCCCCTGCGGCTTGACGGCGAGCTCACGCCGGTGCCGCCGGACGCGTGGCAGCTGTGGTCGCCCAACAAGGCCCTGGGCCTGACCGGGGTGCGCGGCGCCTACGCGATCGCGCCCGAGCGCGGCCCCATCACCGGTGAGCTGGTCGACTGGCTGCTGCTGCAGATGGAGCGGCTGGCGCCGTCCTGGCCGCTGGGCGCGCATGGCGTGGCCATGCTCACCGCCTGGACCAGCGACGAGGCGCAGGCCTGGGTGCGCGCCAGCCTGCACATTCTGCGCAGCTGGCGGCGCCAGCAGATCGATTTGTGCCAGCGTCAGCTCGGCTGGACCTGCCGCGCCAGCGCCACGCCCTACTATCTGGCGCGCTGGGCGCATGGGGACGAGGCCGCGCATGCGGCGGACGCGCATCCGCTGCACCCGGACCGGCTGCTGCCGGAGCTGCGCACGCTGGGCCTGAAGTTGCGCGACTGCCGCTCGATGGGGCTGCCGGGCTGGGTGCGGGTGAGCGTGCAGGCGCCGCCGGCGCAGCAGGCGCTGTCGCAGCTGTGGCGGCAGGTGCTGGGCTCGGCGGGCTTCTCGCCCACCCTGCGCACCGACCTGCAGCCGCTGCCGGCCTTCTCGTCCTACTGAATCCACTGAATGAACCCCGTGAACGACGGGGACGGAAAGCGTGCAAGACAGGACATGACAGGTCGGGCGATCATGGTGCTGGGCACCACCAGCGGGGCGGGCAAGAGCTGGCTGGCCACCGCGCTGTGCCGCTGGTATGCGCGGCGCGGCCTGCGGGTGGCGCCGTTCAAGGCGCAGAACATGAGCAACAACGCGCGGGTCGTGCCGGCGTCGGGCGGGCGCATGGGCGAGATCGGCAGCGCGCAGTATTTCCAGGCGCTGGCCGCATGCATCCCGCCCGAGGTGCGCCACAACCCCGTGCTGCTCAAGCCCGAGGCCGACACCCGCAGCCAGGTCGTGGTGATGGGCGAGGTGCGCCGCGACCTCGCCGAGGTGCCGTGGCGCCGGCGCAGCGAGGCGCTGTGGCCGCATGCGCGCCAGGCGCTGGCTTCGCTGCAGGCCGAGCATGACGTGGTCGTGATCGAGGGCGCCGGCTCGCCCGCCGAGATCAACCTGCACGCCAGCGACTACGTCAACATGCGCACCGCGCACGCCGCCCAAGCCGCCTGCCTGCTGGTGACCGACATCGACCGCGGCGGCGCCTTCGCCCACCTCTACGGCACGCACCAGCTGCTGCCACCCGACGAGCGTGCGCTGATCCGCGGCTTCGTGCTCAACCGCTTCCGCGGCGACGCGGGCCTGCTCTCGCCGGGGCCGGAGATGCTCGAGCAGCTCACCGGCGTGCCCACGCTGGCGGTGCTGCCGATGTGGCGCGAGCACGGCCTGCCCGAAGAAGACGGCGTCTTCGACGACCGCAGCACCGGTGGCGCCGCGGCGGCGCGCCCGCTGCGGGTGGCGGTGGTGGCCTATCCGCGGCTGAGCAACCTCGACGAGTTCCAGCCGCTGCGTAACCTGGCCGGCGTGCGGCTGAGCTGGGCGCGCCATCCGCATGATCTGGACGGCGTCGACTGGATCATCCTGCCCGGCTCCAAGCACACCGGCGCCGACCTGGCCTGGCTGCGCGCGCAGCGGCTCGACGCGGCGATCGCGCGCCATGCGGGCGCGGGCGGCGCGGTGCTGGG
Organism: Pseudomonadota bacterium; assembly: GCA_030918015.1. Taxonomy (GTDB): domain Bacteria; phylum Pseudomonadota; class Gammaproteobacteria; order Burkholderiales; family Burkholderiaceae_C; genus Sphaerotilus. The sequence continues at coordinate 1,170 of JAUPTP010000266.1, read as the reverse complement.
CATCTGCGGCGGCCTGCAGATGCTGGGCGAGGCGCTGGTCGACCTGCACGGCATCGACTCGCCCGGCGGCGAGAGCAACGGCCCCGGCCTGGGCCTGCTGCCGCTGGTGACGCTGTTCGAGCCCGACAAGCTGCTGGCGCCGACGCAGGCCACCTTCGCCGCGCTGTCGGGGCCGTGGGCCGCGCTCTCGGGCGTGCGCTTCGACGGCTACGAGATCCACCACGGCCGCACCGCGCCGCATGCCGATCTGCCCGCGCCCGCGGTGGCGCTGCGCAAGGCCGCCGGCGAGGTGCTGGGCTGGCAGCGCGGCCCGGTGCTGGGCCTGTACGCGCACGGCCTGTTCGAGTCGCCAGCGGTGCTGCGCGCGCTGTTCGGTGCGCAGGTGCGCACGCTCGACGCCGTCTTCGACGGCCTGGCCGACTTCCTCGACCGCCATGTCGCGCCGGACACGCTCGAGGCGCTGATCCGCTGATCCGCACCTTCCCTGTTTCCCCTGTCCCCCCGAGAAGCACCAAGGACAAGACCGATGACGATGGACCTTTCTTCCGCCCGCGCCGCCCTGGCCGGGCTGCTCGATGTCGCCGACCTGCATGACGAGGCGCAGCAGACCCTGCAGGAGCGCGTGCAGCTCGCGCTCGACCGCAAGACCAAGCCGCAGGGCTCGCTGGGCCGGCTGGAGTCGCTGGCGCTGACGCTGGCGCGGATCCAGGGCCGCGAGCGCCCGCAGCTCGAGCAGCCGCAGATGGTGGTGTTCGCCGCCGACCACGGCCTGGCCGCGCGCGGCGTCTCCGCCTTCCCGAGCGAGGTGACCTGGCAGATGGTCGAGAACTTCCTGGCCGGCGGCGCGGCGGTCAGCGTGCTGGCGCGCCAGCACGGGCTGGCGCTGTCGGTGGTCGACGCGGGCGTCAAGCACGAGTTCGCGCCGCGTCCGGGCCTGATCACCCGCAAGATCGGCTGGGGCACGGCCGACGCGCTGCAGGAGCCGGCGATGTCGCTGGCCCAGTGCGTCGCCGCGATCGAGACCGGCGCCGGCGTGGTGCGCGGCCTGCCGGGCAATGCGCTGCTGCTGGGCGAGATGGGCATCGGCAACACCTCGGCGGCGGCGCTGCTGATGGCGCGGCTGACCGGCGAGTCGATCGACCGCTGCACCGGCCGCGGCACCGGCGTCGA
>JAUPTP010000265.1 GCA_030918015.1 Pseudomonadota bacterium | reverse complement strand
CTGGCGCTGGAGGGGCGGGACGGCGCCCGGCAGGGCTACGGCCCGTGCCTGGCGCTGGCCAGCTCGCCGCCGCGGCCGGCGCCAGGCACCGGCCCGGCCGCCGTCCAGGCGCGGCATCTGGCCTGGGTCACGCGGGTCGTGCGCGCCTTCGAGGACTTCCGGCTGCTGTGCGCGCTGCGCGACGGCGACTGGGGCGTGTCCGGCCTGAACCGGCTGATCGAGGCGAAGGCGCGCGCCCGCTGGGGGCTCGATGCGGGCGAGTGGTACGCCGGCCGGCCGGTGATGGTCACCCGCAACGATCCGGCGCTGGGCGTGCACAACGGCGATGTCGGCATCACGCTGCCCTCGGCCGACGGGCGCAGCCTGCGGGTGTGGTTCGTCGATGGCGAGGGGCTGGCGCCGCGCTCGGTGATGGCCAGCCGGCTCGCCGCGGTCGAGACCGCCTTCGCGATGACGGTGCACAAGTCGCAGGGCTCGGAGTTCGCGCATGTGGCGCTGGTGCTGCCGCCGCAGGTCAACCCGGTGCTGAGCTGCGAGCTGGTCTACACCGGCATCACCCGCGCCAAGGGCGCCTTCACGCTGGTGGCGCCGGACCTGCAGGTCTGGCGGCATGCGCTGGCGCGGCGCACCCGGCGCGCCAGCGGCTTGCCGGGCCTGCTGGCGGCCGCATCGGCCTGAACGCCCGGCCGGCGCCGCCGCCTCAGGCGCGGTCCGGCACCGGGTCGACGATCGGGCCGCGCCCGCTCCAGCGGTCCAGCGCCAGGTAGATCACCGGCGTGATGTAGAGCGTCACCGCCTGCGACACGATCAGGCCGCCGACCACCGCCAGGCCCAGCGGCTGGCGCAGCTCGGCGCCGGCGCCCACGCCCAGCGCGATCGGCAGCGCCCCCATCAGCGCCGCCAGCGTCGTCATCAGGATCGGGCGCAGCCGCAGCAGGCCGGCCTGGCGGATCGCCTCCTGCGGGCTCAGGCCCTGCTCGCGCTGCGCCTCCAGCGCGAAGTCGATCATCATGATCGCGTTCTTCTTGACGATGCCGATCAGCATCAGGATGCCGAGGGTGGCGATCAGCGTCAGGTCCATGCCGAAGAGCTGCAGCGTCAGCAGCGCGCCCACCGCCGCCGAGGGCAGGCCGGCCAGGATGGTCAGCGGATGGATGTAGCTCTCGTAGAGCACGCCCAGCAGCAGGTAGATCACCAGCACCGCCAGGCCCAGCAGCACGAGCTGGCCCGACTGCGAGTCCTGGAAGACCGCCGCGTCGCCGCCCCAGGTGCCGATGATCGTCGCCGGCAGGCCGAGCTCGCGGGCGTGGCTTTCCAGCCGTGCCGTGGCGGTGCCCAGCGAGACCTCGGGCGCGAGGTTGAAGCTCAGCGTGATCGCCTGCAGCTGGCCCTGGTGGTTGACCGCGGTGGGCCCGAGCGTGCGCTGCACCGTGGCGAAGGCGGCGAGCGGCACCATCGCGCCCGACTTCGAGCGCAGCCAGACCTTGGCCAGGGCGTCCTCGAACTGGCGGTCGGCCTCGGCCGCCTCCAGGATCACCGGGTAGGTGTTGCTCGGGTTGTAGATGGTCGAGACCTGGCGCTCGCCGAAGGTCGAGTAGAGCGCGCTGCGCAGGTCGGCCATCGACACGCCCAGCAGCGCGGCCTTGTCGCGGTCGATGCTCAGACTGGCCTGCAGGCCGCGCAGCTGCGAGTCGCTGGTGACGTCGCGGAACAGCACGGTGTCCTCGCGCAGCCGGCCCTGCAGCTTGCCGGCCCATTCGTTGAGCGCGTCGGCGCTGACGCTCTGCAGCGTGTACTGGTAGCGGCTCTTGCTCTGGCGCCCGCCCAGCTGCAGGTTCTGCACCGGGCGCAGGAAGACCTGCACGCCGGGCACGCCGCGCGTCTTCCGGCGCAGGCCCTCGATGACCTCCTTCATCGGCGCGCGCTCGCCGCGCGGGCGCAGCGTGACGAAGAGGCGGCCGGTGTTCTGCGTCGCGGCGCTGCCGCCGCCGCCCAGGAAGGCGCTGACCGCCTGCACCGCCGGGTCCTTGCGGAAGAGGGCGGCCACCTGCGCCTGCACCTTCATCATCGCGTCGAAGGAGATGTCCTCGGCCGCCTCGACGGTGACCTGGATCTGGCCGATGTCCTCCTCGGGGAAGAAGCCCTTGGGGATCTGCACGAACAGCCAGGCCGACAGCGCGAAGCTGCCCACCGCCAGCAGACCGATGACGGCGCGGTGCGCCAGCGCCCAGTCCAGCGTGCGCGCGTAGCCCCGCAGCAGCGCTGCGAAGCCGCGCTCGAAGGCCCGGCCGGCGGCGCTTTCCTCGTCGGGCGCGTGGTGGCGCAGGAAGCGGCTGCACAGCATCGGCACCAGCGTCAGCGACACGGCGGCAGACACCAGGATCGACAGGCCGACGACGACCGCGAACTCGTGGAACAGCAGCCCGATCACGCCCGGCATGAAGAAGATCGGGATCAGCACCGCCACCAGCGAGATCGAGATCGACACGATGGTGAAGGCCATCTCGCGCGCGCCGCGGATCGCCGCCTCGAAGGGCGCCATGCCGGCCTCGACATGGCGCACGATGTTCTCGAGCATCACGATCGCGTCGTCGACCACCAGGCCGACCGCCAGCGTCAGCCCCAGCAGCGAGACGTTGTCCAGGCTGTAGCCGCCGGCCCACAGCAGCGTCAGCGCCCCGATCAGCGACACCGGCAGCGACAGCGCCGGGATCAGCGTCGCGGCCAGGCGGCGCAGGAACAGGAAGATCACCAGCACCACCAGCACCACCGTGCCCGCCAGCGTGAGGTTGACGTCGTGCAGCGCCTCGCGGATCGAGAGCGAGCGGTCGTTGGTCGGCACGATCCGGATGGAGGCCGGCAGCTGCGACTCGAAGCGCGGCAGCATCGCGCGCACCCGGTCGACCACCTCGACGGTGTTGGCGTCGGGCTGGCGCTGCACCGCCAGCGTGATCGAGGGCTCGCCGTCGAAGCTGGCGAAGGCGCGCGCGGTCTCGACGCTGTCCTGCACGTCGGCCACCTCGCGCAGGCGCACCGGCGCGCCGGCGCGGGTCGCCACGATGAGCTGGCCGAACTCGCGCGCGCTGGCGAGCTGGCGGTTGGCCACCAGCGTCAGCGTCTGGCGCGGGCCGTCGAGCGAGCCCACCGGCGAGTTGGCGTTGGCCCCGGCCAGCGCGGCGCGCAGCTCGTCCATCGTCAGGCCGCGTGCGGCCAGCGCGTCCGGGCGCACCTTGATGCGCACCGCGTAGCGCTTCTGGCCGTAGATCGCCACCTGCGCCACGCCGGGGATCGTCGACAGGCTGGGCGCGATCAGGTTTTCGGCGAACTCGTTGAGCTCGGACATCGCCATCGAGGGCGAGGTCAGCGCCAGCAGCAGCACCGGCGCGTCGGCCGGGTTGACCTTGCGGTAGGAGGGCGGCGCGGTCATCTCCGCGGGCAGCGTGCGCTGGGCGCGCAGCAGCGCCGCCTGCACGTCGACCGCCGCGGCGTCGATGTCGCGCGAGGGGTCGAACTCCAGCGTCAGCGACGCGCGCCCGAGCGTGTTGGTCGAGCTGATCGTCGCCAGGCCGGCGATGGTCGAGAACTGCTTCTCCAGCGGCAGCGCCACCGAGCTGGCCATCGTCTCGGGGCTGGCGCCGGGCAGGTCGGCGCTGACCTGGATCACCGGCGTGTTGTAGCGGGGCAGCGCCGCCACCGGAATCCGGGTCAGCGCGACGATGCCGGCCAGCACGATGGCCAGGTTGAGCAGCACCGTCATCACCGGACGGCGGATGAACAGCTCGGTGAAGCTGCTGCGCGCGCCGGCGCCGCTCATCGAGAGGCCTCGCTGGCGGCGGCAGCCGACGACGCGCCCTTGCCGGCGGCCGGCGCGACCTCGCGCACCGGTGTGCCGGGGCGCAGGTTCTGCTTGCCCTCGACGACGACCTTCTCGCCGGCGGCCAGGCCCTCGACGACGACCAGCTCGCCCTGCGGCGCGCGGGTCTGCACCGGCTTCATCTGCGCCTTGCCCTCGGCATCGACCACATAGACGCTGCGCTCGGGGCCGCGCTGGATCACGGCCGCCTGCGGCACCAGCAGCGCGCCGGGCAGGGTGCGCAGCACCAGCCTGACCGTCACGTACTGGCCGGGCCAGAGCTGGCGACCCGCGTTGGGCACGCTGCCCTTGATGCGGATCGTGCCGCTGGCCGGATCGATGGCGCTGTCGATGAAGCTGACCCGGCCGTCGAGCGTGGCCGCGGGCTGGCCGCGCCGCTCGCCGGGCACCTGCACCGTCAGCGCCACGCCGCCGTCCTGGTCGGCGCGGCGCAGCGCCGGCAGCTGGCCCTCGGGCAGCGTGAAGCTCACGCCCACCGGGTCCATCTGGCTGATCGTCACCATCGCGGCGCCGCCGGGCTGCACCAGGCTGCCGCGCACCACCGCCACCGCGCCGGCGCGGCCCGACATCGGCGCCTTCAGCGTCGCGTTCGAGACGGTGACCTCGGCGGCCTGCAGCGCCGCCTGGCTGGACTGCACGGCCGCGCGCTGCGCGTCGAGCTGGGCCTGCAGCGAGTCGACCGCATTGCGGCTGACGAAGTTCTGCTCGAGCAGGTCGCGCTGGCGCGCGAGCTGGCGCTCGAGGTCGGCCAGCGTGGCGCGGTCGCGCGCGAGCTGGGCGC
>JAUPTP010000264.1 GCA_030918015.1 Pseudomonadota bacterium | reverse complement strand
CCGTTAAAATAGACGGTTTTCCGCCGCTGGTTCTTGTCAAGATGCCCGCGGCGGGTTGTCCTGCCACTCCACTGCGACTCGCCGTTTTCGCGCGAGCCACACACTCATGGCTTTGATCGTTCACAAGTACGGCGGCACGTCGATGGGCTCGACCGAGCGCATCCGCAACGTCGCCAAGCGCGTGGCCAAGTGGGCCCGCGCCGGCCACCAGATGGTGGTCGTTCCGTCGGCGATGAGCGGCGAGACCAATCGCCTGCTCGGGCTGGCCAAGGATGTCTCGCCCGCCGTCCAGACGCCGGCCGTCACCCGCGAGCTCGACATGATCGCCTGCACCGGCGAGCAGGTCTCTGTGGGTCTGCTGTCGCTGGCCCTGCAGGCCGAAGGCATGGAGGCCGTCAGCTACTCCGGCTGGCAGGTGCCGATCCGCACCGACTCGTCCTACACCAAGGCCCGCATCCAGAGCATCGACGACGCCCGCGTGCGCGCCGATCTGGCCGCCGGCCGCGTGGTGGTTATCACCGGCTTCCAGGGCGTCGACGAGGACATGAACATCACGACCCTGGGTCGTGGTGGCTCGGACACCTCGGCCGTCGCGGTCGCCGCGGCGATGAAGGCCGACGAGTGCCTGATCTACACCGACGTCGATGGCGTCTACACCACCGACCCGCGCGTCGTGCCGGAGGCCAAGCGCCTGACCACCGTCTCCTTCGAGGAGATGCTGGAGATGGCCTCGCTGGGCTCCAAGGTGCTGCAGATCCGGTCGGTCGAGTTCGCCGGCAAGTACCGCGTGCCGCTGCGCGTGCTCTCGAGCTTCACCCCGTGGGACATCGACATCGAGGAAGAAGCCAAGTCGGGCACGCTGATCACTTTCGAGGAAGACGAGAAGATGGAACAAGCCGTTGTGTCGGGCATCGCGTTCAACCGCGACGAAGCCAAGCTGACCGTGATGGGCGTGCCGGACAAGCCGGGCATCGCCTATGGCATCCTGGGCAAGGTCGCCGAGGCCAACATCGATGTGGACGTGATCCTGCAGAACGTCTCGCATGACGGCAAGACCGACTTCTCGTTCACTGTCCACCGCAATGACTACCAGCGCACGCTGGACCTGCTGAAGTCGCAGGTCGTGCCGGTGATGGGTGCCGAAGCGGTCATCGGCGACACCAAGATCTGCAAGGTCTCGATCGTCGGCATCGGCATGCGCTCGCACGCCGGCGTGGCCTCGACGATGTTCCGCGCGCTCAGCGACGAGGGCATCAACATCCAGATGATCACCACCAGCGAGATCAAGACCTCGGTCGTGATCGACGAGAAGTACATGGAGCTGGCGGTGCGCGCGCTGCACAAGGCCTTCGGCCTGGATGCTGCCTGATTCGCCTGCGGCGATGAAAATGCGCTTTCTGGCCTGAAAAGGGTTTACAGGTCAGGCTGGAACGCGCTATAGTCCAATTCTTCGTCGGAAACGTGACCGAGTGGCCGAAGGTGCTCCCCTGCTAAGGGAGTATGCGCCAAAAGCGCATCGAGGGTTCGAATCCCTCCGTTTCCGCCAGAAAGCAGTACCCCCTGTCATCGCAAGGTGACAGGGGGTTCCTGTTTTCTGGGCTCGAATCGGTCTGCATTGCCTGGCAATGGCCCGGGCGGCGCGCGCCGATAGTCGCCACAGTACCCATGATCAGGTGCCGCAGGCGCCGCATGCGGACCCTCTTGCCCCAATGACCCGACCCCATCGCGCCGAAAGAAGCCATGAGCTCGACCTGCTGAGAGGCCTGGCCTGCCTGGCCGTGGTGATGTTTCACCTGCTGCATCGCGGCCAGCTCAGTGGCTGGATCTCGGACGAGCCGCCGCAGTGGCTGTCTCGGCTGGCAGCGCACGGCTACCTGGGCGTGCATCTCTTCTTCATCATCAGCGGCTACGTGATCTTCATGTCGGTGCAGGGGGCCTCGGCGCGTGCCTTCGTGGTGTCGCGCGTGGCCCGGCTCTGCCCGGCCTACTGGGTGGCGGTGCTGATGACGGCCGGTGCCGCGTGGCTGCTGGCCTCGCCGGTCTTCGCGGTGGGCGCGCGCGAGCTGCTGGTCAACCTGACGATGCTCACCCATCTGGTCTGGGTCGGGGTGGAGCCGCCCTATGTGGACGGGGCCTACTGGTCGCTGGCGGTCGAGTTCCAGTTCTACCTGATCATGCTGGTGCTGATCGCGACGCGGCAGCTCGCCCGCATCGAGGCGGTCATGGCGGTCTGGCTGCTGCTGTCCTCGGCCGATTTCGTGCGCCGGGTCTACCTGGCCGAGCTGCTGCTGGCGCTGGAGTGGGCGCCGCTGTTCTGCGCTGGCATCTTGTTCTACCGGATCAGGTGCCTGGGCCTGACGCGCCAGCGCTACCTGATGCTCTGGTGGTGCCATCTGCTGACACTGGCGCGGGCCACCGATCCCTCGCAGCTGCGGCCTGATTCGGGGGGGCCCGAGGTCTGGGTGATTGCGCTGCTGATCACCGCTTTCTTCGGCCTCTTCTGGTGCGTGGTGGCGCGGCGCTGGACGGTGCGCGGCTCGGCGCTGACCATCTGGGTGGGCGCGCTCACCTATCCGGTCTACCTGATCCACCAGAACCTGAGCTACATGCTGCTCGAGGTCTTGCGCCCGTTCGAGCCGTCGCTGCTGCTGCGTCTGGTGCTGGTGCTTGCCGGGGTGCTGGTGCTGTCGGTGCTGGTGCACTGTGTCGTCGAGCGCCCGATGGGGCGCTGGCTGCGCCGCCGGCTCGAGGCGTCGGCGTCGCGCGTCCGCCACGCACCCCGGCCGATCCTGGCGCGCGGACCTCAGCCTTCGCGCTGAACGAAGGCTGGATCGTCGATTGCCGACCGTCAGTGCGGTCGGTCTCGGGCAAGATCACGCCCCATGCGCTTCGATCTGGTCACGCTCAACCTGGTGCTTGCCATCGCGGAGACGCGCAGCATCACGCGCGGGGCCGAGCGCGAGCATCTGGCGCTGGCGGCCGCGAGCCGGCGGCTGAGCGATCTCGAGGCCCGCCTGGGCGTGCAGCTGTTCGAGCGGCGTGCGCGCGGCGTCGAGCCGACCGCCGCCGGGCTGGCGCTGATCCGCCACATCCGCAGCCTGCACGCCTCGCTGCACGCGATGGAGGAGGAGGTGGCCGAGTTCTCGCGCGGCATCCGCGGCCATCTGCGTGTCGTGGCCAACGCCTCGGCGATCGCCGAATGCCTGCCGCCGGACCTGGCGGCCTTCTCGCGTGCGCATCCCGAGATCCGCATCAGCCTGGAGGACCAGACCAGCGCGGAGCTGCAGCGCTCGGTGGCCGAGGGCGCCGCCGATGTCGGCATCTTCGTGCCGCCGCTGCTGGAGTCGGCGCGGCTGCAGACCTGGTCCTACCGCGACGGCACGCTGGTGCTGATCGCGCCGGCGGGCCATGCGCTGGGCCGGCAGGCCGCGGTGCGCTTCGCCGATCTGCTCGAGCATGACTTCATCGGCCAGCACACGGGGGCGGCGCTGCAGCAGATGCTGCTGGCGCAGGCCACCGAGCTGGGCCGCCCCTTGCGGGCGCGCATGCAGGTGCGCGGCTTCGACGCGATCGCGCAGCTGGTCGAGGCCGGGCTGGGCATCGCGCTGATGCCCTCGGCGGTCGCGCAGCGCCTGGCGCGGCTGTTCCGGCTCGAGATCGTCGCGCTGGACGAACCCTGGGCGCGGCGCGACTACCGGGTCGGCGTGCGCGCGCAGGAGGTGCTGCCGGCGGTCGTGCGCCGCTTCGTCGCATTTCTCTGTCCGGCGGCCTTCGTGTCGGCGGACGAGCCGTCCCTGTCTCCCTTGCCACCCCCATTTCCCTCATCCCCCACCGAGAACCCGTCATGACCGGACGCACCCTCTACGACAAGCTCTGGGACGAACATGTCGTCCACACCGAGGAAGACGGCACCGCCGTCCTCTACATCGACCGCCATCTGGTGCACGAGGTGACCAGCCCGCAGGCCTTCGAGGGCCTGCGCCTGGCCGGGCGCAAGCTCTGGCGCGTCAGCTCGGTGGTCGCCACCGCCGACCACAACACCCCGACCGATGGCTGGGAGCTGGGCTACGACGGCATCAAGGACCCGATCTCGCGCCAGCAGATCGTCACGCTGGACGCCAACATCAAGGAATTCGGCTCGGCCGCCTATTTCCCCTTCATGGACAGCCGCCAGGGCATCGTGCACGTCATGGGCCCGGAGCAGGGCGCCACGCTGCCGGGCATGACGGTGGTCTGCGGCGACAGCCACACCTCCACGCATGGCGCCTTCGGCGCGCTGGCGCACGGCATCGGCACCTCCGAGGTCGAGCATGTCATGGCCACCCAGACGCTGCTGGCCAAGAAGGCGAAGAACATGCTGGTGAAGGTCGACGGCACGGTCGCGCCCGGCATCACCGCCAAGGACATCGTGCTGGCCATCATCGGCCGCATCGGCACCGCCGGCGGCACCGGCTACACCATCGAGTTCGGCGGCTCGGCGATCCGCGCGCTGAGCGTCGAGGGCCGCATGACGGTCTGCAACATGGCGATCGAGGCGGGCGCACGCGCCGGTCTGGTGGCCGTGGACGACAAGACCATCGAGTACGTCAAGGGCCGCCCCTTCGCGCCGACCGGGCCGGAATGGGATCTGGCGGTGTCGCACTGGCGCACGCTGCATTCGGACGCCGAT
>JAUPTP010000263.1 GCA_030918015.1 Pseudomonadota bacterium | reverse complement strand
TGACGAACTGGCCGGGCTGCGTGTCGGTGACGCCCGAGCGCCTGCGCGCCGGCCTGGGCGGCAACTACCTGCACTACGGCGTGCGCGAGTTCGGCATGGCCGCCATCATGAACGGCGTGTCGCTGCATGGGGGCTTGCGCGTCTTCGGCGGCACCTTCCTGATGTTCAGCGAGTACGCCCGCAATGCGCACCGCATGGCCGCGCTCATGAAGCAGCCGGTCATCCAGGTCTTCACGCACGACTCGATCGGCCTGGGCGAAGACGGCCCGACCCACCAGCCGGTCGAGCAGACCGCCACGCTGCGCCTGATCCCGAACATGGATGTCTGGCGCCCGTGTGATGCGGTCGAGACGCGCGCCGCCTGGGCCGCCGCGCTGCAGTCGACGGCGCACCCGACCTGCTTGGTCCTGAGCCGCCAGAACCTGGCGCACCAGCCGCGCGACGCCGCGCAGCTCGCCGCCATCTCCCGCGGCGGCTATGTGCTGCTGCCGGCCGAGGGCGAAGCCCAAGGACAGCGCCCGCAGCTCGTGCTGGTCGCCACCGGCAGCGAGGTGCAGCTGGCGGTGCAGGCGCGCGAGCAGCTCGCCGCGCGCGGTGTGCGTGCCCGCGTCGTCTCGCTGCCGTCGCTGTTCGCCTTCAAGGCGCAGGACGCCGCCTGGCGCGAAGCGGTGCTGCCGGCCGGCGTGCCGCGCGTGGCGGTCGAGGCCGGCGCCACCTCGGGCTGGCGCGAGATCGTCGGGCTGGACGGCGCGGTGATCGGCCTGGACACCTTCGGCGAATCGGCCCCGGCGCCGGCGCTCTTCAAGCACTTCGGCATCACCGCCGAGGCGGTCGCGGCCGCGGGCCTGCGCGTGCTCGGCCTGGACAGCCCGCTGAAGGCGGTCGCGCGCCACGGCCAGCAGATCTGGCTGGACCAGCTCTCGCGCACGCTGGTGGCCAGCGGTGCGCTGCAGCGCTGGATCGACGTGCACGGCATCGCCGGCGTCACCAGCAACCCGGCGATCTTCGCCCAGGCCTTCGCCTCGGACGCGGCCTATGCGCCGGCGCTGGCGCAGCTGCGCGCCGAGGAGCCGGACCTGGAACGCCGCTTCGAGCGCCTGGCCGTGGCCGACCTGCAGGCCGCCTGCGACGTGCTGCGCCCGCTGCACGAGCGCACCGAGGGCGACGCCGGCTTCGTCAGCTTCGAGGTCTCGCCGCGGCTGTCGCGCGACGGCGCCGGCACGCTGGCGGCCGCACGCCGCCTGTGGGCCGAGATCGGCCGCGCCAACGCGATGATCAAGATCCCGGCCACGCCGGAGTGCCTGGACGCGATCACTGACGCGGTGGCCGACGGCATCAACATCAACGTCACGCTGATCTTCTCGCCGCGCCAGCTGCTGCAGGTCTTCGAGGCCTGCGCGCTGGGCCTGCGCCGCCGCCAGGAGCGCGGCCTGCCGGTGGACCGGGTGCGCTCGGTGGCCAGCCTCTTCGTCAGCCGGGTCGACACGCTGGCCGACCGCCTGCTGCCGGCCGGCGCCGAGGCCCTGCGCGGCGAGCTGGGCCTGGCCAACGCCCGCAACGCCTACGCGCTGTGGCTGGACCGCTTCGGGGGGAGCGAGTTCGCCGGGCTGCGCGCGGCCGGCGCCCGGCCGCCGTCCTGCCTGTGGGCCAGCACCGGCGTGAAGAACCCGGCCTGGCGCGACACCCGCTACGTCGAGGCGCTGATCGGCCCCGACACCGTCGACACCGTGCCCGACGCGACGATGGCCGCCTTCGCCGACCACGGCCAGGCCGCGCGCACGCTCGACATCGCGCTGCCCGAGGCCCGCGCCACCCTGGCCGCGGCCGCCCGCTGCGGCATCGACCTCGACCTGCTGGGCGAGCAGCTGCAGGCCGAGGGCCTGGCGCAGTTCGAGCAGGCCTTCGAGCGGCTGATGGCGGCGGTGGGCTGAGTTCGGGCTTGATTTTTTCTATGTAGAACAACCGCACACATTTTGACAAATTGATGTGGCCGTCGCACAATGTGTCCCTGTTCAAGGCCTTCGGGCCTTTTTTCACCGGGAGAATTGTCATGTTTGTGCAGAAATTCAACATGAAAACCATCGAATCCAATTTCAGCTGGTCCTTCGAAGCGGTGCGCCGCGATCTGGTGGCACACCTCTACACGCTGGGCCACACCATCGATTGCTGCCTCAGTGACGGTGCCGGATCGGCGATGCTGGGCCTGCCCACCGACCGATGCTGGCCGCCTTACGATGAGTTCGACCTCTCACCGTTCTGCGGCGATGGGCTGCTGCGCTCGCTCTACCGTTACGTGAAGCATGGCGAGCAGGAGCGCCATTACTCGGACGACGAGGAGGAACGGGGGCCGGCTTCGCTGCGAGTGCTGCTGGCTTTGGTCGCCCAGCCCCATGTCGCCGGGTATTTCGACGAAGTCACGGACCTGCATGATCTGCCGGGGCAGGAGCGCGGGGGATTCGCCGAACTGCTGGATCTGGCTGAGACCCGCGAATTCCATGACCGGGCCCAAGCACCGCTGACGCTCGACCAGCTCGCCTTGCTGGCGGGCATCGACCGCCGCACGGTCAACAACGCGATGTATGCGAGTGGTGCAGCCCGGCTGACGACGCTGCGCAAGGGGCACGGCGAGTATCTGGTCGAACCGGCCGAGGCGCGCCGCTGGCTGACGCGCCGCTCGAACTTCGTGCCGACGGTGGACCTGACCGCCGCAGCCAGCGACGAGACCTGCACGGTGATGGAAGCCGTTCTGAGCGAAGCCGGCATCCGCAACGGCTACATCGACTTCGACATGAATCTGGCTTCCCGCTTCTTTCCTGGAGATGCTTTCGGGAGCCGGGCCAGCGATGAGCGAGGCATCACGGTCGATTTCATGATCGAGGATCGGACGGTGCCCACCGACATCCGAATCAAAAGCCGCTCGACAGCCAGTCCGCGCATGCGCTTTTCTGCATGGTTCCGCCGCCTGCGTGCCCAGCCTGGCGACCGCGTCCGATTTGAGCGCCTCGACGAGCGTTGCTATCGGCTGGAGTTCGTGACAGCGCCGACGCACCCGGCAAACGACTGAGGCCCTCTCGACCTGAGCAGACAGGAACCCATATGGACAGGAAAGCATCGATGCGTCTGGCTGGGCTCGTGGCGGCCTGGGTCGCACAGAGCGAGCGCCCGGCCGCAGACATTGCTGCACAGGCAGATCTGCTCGGAGGCACACAGCAGTTGCAGGCCATCTGCGAAGGCCGCGAGGCCCTCTCGCTGGATCATGCTGGCGCTCTGGCCGAAGCGCTGGGCCGTGATCCACGCGGCATGACCGCGCTGTGGCTGAGCGAGGATGAGCATCGCCTGATCAGCAACCTGCGGCGCTGGCTGGGCGTGCCCTTTCTCTCCTGCCTCGATCCGGAGAGCCATGGTCACATGGATCGCCTGATGCAGTCGCTTCGCCGCCAGCACGAACGCGCCCCTTCGGTGCATTGATTCCGGCGCCCCCATTTCCTCTCAAGGAGACGACTCATGTTGCCAACGATGGCCATCCTGTCACGTCATGCTGCTGCGCGATCCAGCCAGCGGGCGATCTCGCCGATGGCGATCGATCTGCTGATGCGATTCGGAACCAGCGTCCCGGCCGGACCCGGCACGGAGAAGATCTTCTTCGACAAGCGTGCACGCCGACAGATTCAGGCCTATGCCGGTCCAGCCGCCTCGGCGCTGGCGGGGCACCTGGACATCTATGCCGTGGTCTCAGGCAGTGGAACCCTGATCACCATTGCCCATCGTGAGGCGCGCATTCGCCGCGTCTGATTGCCGGCTCAGGCGCCTTGCGCCTGCCCCATCATCCAGCTGCAGAAGCTCTCCACCTCCGGGCGCTTGCCGTGCCGCGCCGGGTGGACGAGGAAATGCGCTTGCAGGCTCACCGCCCAGATCGGGTCGAAGACCGGCGCCAGCCGGCCCTCGGCGAGGTGGCTGGCGGCGATGGTGGCGCTCTCGAGCGCCACGCCCAGGCCCTGCACCGCCGCGTCCATCGCCAGCTGCGCGCGGTCGAAGCGCAGCGCGAAGCGCTCGGGCGCCTGCGTGACGCCCCGGGTGGCCAGCCAGTCGGTCCACTGCACCAGGCTCACCGTGCTCTGGATCAGGGGCGTGTGCAGCAGCTCCTCGGGCTGGCGCAGCCGGTGGCGGGCGATGAAGGCCGGGCTGGCCAGCGGCAGGATGCGCTCATGGAAAAGCGGCCGCACCACCAGATCGGGCCAGTGCGGCACGCCGTAGCGGATGTCCAGATCGGCCTGACCCAGCGCGAAGTCGCTGTGCGTCGGCGAGGCCGACAGGAACAGCGAGATGCCCGGACATTCCTGCGCGAAGCTGGCCAGCCGCGGCATCAGCCACAGGCTGGCGAAGCTGGGGCTGGCGTGCACATACAGGCTGTTGCGCACGCCCTGGCGCACATCGTCGGTGGCCGCGCCGATGGCGCCCAGCGCCCCGCCCACCCGCCGCAGATAGCCTTCGCCTGCCGCCGAGAGCTGCACGCCCTGCGCCGAGCGCTCGAAGAGCTTCACGCCGAGAAAGTCTTCCAGCCGGGCGATCTGGTGGCTGACCGCCGAGGGCGTCAGGGCCAGCTCGGCGGCGGCCAGCGCGAAGCTGCGCCGGCGCGCGACCGCCTCGAAGGCGATCAGGGTGGGCAGGGGCGGGAGTCGGG
>JAUPTP010000005.1 GCA_030918015.1 Pseudomonadota bacterium | reverse complement strand
CCAGGCGCCGTGGGGCACGATCGACGCGCGCGCCGGCCGGCTGGCGGCGGCGTGCATCCGCGACGCGGTCGCGCTGGCGATGCGCGGCGAGATCGCCGGCCTGGTCACCGCGCCGATCCACAAGGAGGCGCTGGCCGCCGCCGGCGAGCCCTTTCCCGGTCACACCGAGCTGCTGGCCGACGAGAGCGCGCGCCACGGCCGCCCGGCCGACGTGCGCATGATGCTGGCCAACGAGGAGCTGCGCACGGTGCTGGTCACCATCCACTGCGCGCTGCGCGAGGCGATCGAGCGGGTGACGTTCGACGCGGTGCTGTCGACGCTGCGCATCAGCCACGCCTCGGCGGCGCTGTGGGGCCAGCCGCGGCCGCGCATCGCGGTGGCCGGGCTCAACCCGCATGCGGGCGAGGGCGGGCTCTTCGGCCGCGAGGAGATCGAGATCATCGCGCCGGCGATCGCCGCCGCCCGCGCCGAGGGCATCGACGCGCAGGGGCCGTTCCCGCCCGACACCATCTTCATGCGCGCGCGCCGCGGCGAGTTCGATCTGGTGCTGGCGATGTACCACGACCAGGGGCTGATCCCGGTGAAGTACCTGGGCGTCGAGCAGGGCGTGAACGTCACGCTGGGGCTGCCCTTCGTGCGCACCAGCCCGGACCACGGCACCGCCTTCGACATCGCCGGCCAGGGCCGCGCCGAGGCCGACAGCCTGGTGGCGGCGCTGGCGATGGCGCGGCGGCTCGCCGGCGGCGCCGCGGGCTGATCAGCGCAGCGCCAGATCCAGCACGTGGCCGGCGAAGACCGCGAAGCCCACCCAATGGTTCTCGCGGAAGGCGCGGAAGCACCCCTCGCGGCTGCGCTGGCGGATCAGCGTGAAATGCCAGGCCACCTGCGCTGCCGCCGCGGCGATGCCCAGCCAGAAGGCGCCGCCCAGGCCGGCCTGCAGCGCCGCCCAGGACCAGATCGCCAGATACAGCCCGTAGAACAGCATCACCGCGGCCACATCGGCGCGGCCCAGCGTGATCGCCGAGGTGCGGATGCCGATCTTCAGGTCGTCGTCGCGGTCGACCATCGCGTACTCGGTGTCGTAGGCCAGCACCCAGAACAGGTTGCCGACCACCAGCGCCCAGGCCAGCGGGTCGACCGCGCCGCGCACCGCGGTGAAGGCCATCGGAATGCCGACGCTGAAGGCCACGCCCAGCACCGCCTGCGGCATCGCGACGAAGCGCTTGGCATAGGGGTAGGCCATCGTGATCGCCAGCGCGGCGAACGAGATCAGGATCGTGGGCACGTTGGTGGTCAGCACCAGCGCGAAGGCGACCAGCGCCAGTGCGGCCCCGAGGCCCAGCGCCTCCTTCACGCCCATCGCGCCGGAGGTGATCGGGCGCTGCGCGGTGCGCTTGACATGGCGGTCGAAGTCGCGGTCGGCGACATCGTTGATGCAGCAGCCGGCGCTGCGCATCAGGATCGTGCCCAGCGTGAACACCAGCAGCAGATGCAGCCCCGGCCAGCCGCCGGCGGCCAGCCACAGCGCCGAGAGCGTCGGCCACAGCAGCAGCAGCCAGCCGGCCGGGCGGTTCCAGCGGATCAGGTCGAGGTAGAGCGGCAGTCGGGAGGCGAGGGCGGTCATCGCGCGGCGGGGCAGAGGCGGTCGGGCAGGAACCGCCATTGTCGCCGCGTCGCGCCGCTCAGCGCATCGTCGTGCCTGACAGGGCCGGCAGTCCGGCGGGCTCGGTGTTGGCCAGCTCGAACTCGCGCGGGCGGTGCGGGCGGTGGCGCTCGCCCCAGTTGAGCATGAAGTCGAGCACCTGGCCGGCGGGCATCGGCCGCGAGGCGTAGTAGCCCTGCACCAGGTCGCAGCCCTCGGCCTCGAGCACGCTGACCTGCATCGGCTCCTCGACGCCCTCGGCCACGGTCGACATGCGCAGCGACTGCGCCAGCGCCAGGATGTTGCGCACGATCGAGCGCGCGTCCCGGCTCACCAGCAGCTCGCGCACGAAGGCGCGGTCGATCTTCAGCGTGTCGAAGGGGAAGCGGCGCAGGTAGGCCAGCGAGGAATAGCCGGTGCCGAAGTCGTCCAGCGCGATCTGCACGCCCAGCCGGCCCAGCGCATGCAGCCGCTCCACCGTGCCGCGGGTCTCGTTGATGAAGACCGACTCGGTGATCTCCAGCTCGAGCCGGTGCGGCGCCAGGCCGCTGCGCTGCAGCGCGCGCTGCACCGCGTCGGGCAGGTTCTGCGCCATCACCTGCACCGGCGAGATGTTGACCGCCACCTGCAGCGGGTCGGGCCAGCGCGCCGCCTCCCGGCAGGCCTGGTCGAGCGCCCACTCGCCCATCTGCAGGATCAGGCCGCTTTCCTCGGCCACCGGGATGAATTCGGCCGGGGAGATGGGGCCGTGCTCGGGGTGATGCCAGCGCAGCAGCGCCTCGAAGCCGGTCACCGTCCAGTCGCGCAGGCTGACCTTGGGCTGGAAGTGCAGCTCGAGCTGGCCGCGCTCGATGGCCTCGCGCAGGTCGCGCTCGAGCACCAGGCGGCGGCGCACCTGTTCGCCCAGCCGCGCGACGAAGAAGCGCACCGAGCCGGGGGCGTGGCTCTTGGCGTCGTAGAGCGCCAGGTCGCCGTGCTGCATCATCTCGTCGACCGTCATGCCGTCGTCGGGAAAGCGGGCGATGCCCACGCTCACCCGCACCGGCACGGCCGCGCCCATCACCTCGCAGGGGGCGCGCATGGCCTCGATGATGCGCTGGCCGGCCGCGGCGATCTCGCCGTCCTCGTGGACCGAGCGCATCAGCACCGCGAACTCGTCGCCGCCGAGCCGGGCCACCACCTGGGCCCGGCCGGCCGCCTCCTTGAGCCGCCGGGCCACCTCGACCAGCAGCGCGTCGCCCGTGGCGTGGCCGAGCGTGTCGTTCACGCTCTTGAATCCGTCCAGGTCCAGGCACATGACGGCGCCGCGGCGCTGCTGCTGCTGGGCCTGCGCCAGCGCCTTCTCGAGCAGCACCCGAAAGTGCGCGCGGTTGGTCAGCCCGGTCAGGGTGTCGTTGTGGGCCAGCCAGGTGAGGCGCCGGTCGGCGTGGCGGGCCTGGGTCATGTCGCGCGCCACGCCCCGCCAGCCCACCGCGCTGCCGCGCTCGTCGACCAGCGGCTTGGCGGTCATCGACCACCAGCGCGGCTGCCCCTCGATCACCAGCGGCAGCGGCACGTCGCGGAAGGGCTGGCCCTGGGTCAGCCGTTCGTGCAGCAGACCGGCCGATTCGCGCTCGCTCTCGGGCAGGTCCTTCTGCAGCTCGTTGAGCAGACCGGTCAGCGAGCGGCCATTCAGCGCGCCCACCTCGCGGCCCAGGGCCTCGGCCAGCGCGCTGGAGACATGGCAGAGCCGCCCGGCCACGTCGATCTCCCAGATCACGTCGCTGCCCTGGTCCTCGAAGTCCCGCAGCAGCAGCCCGACGATCTGCATCTGGTGGTCCGACTGCAGCTCGGCGCCGATGCGGGCGCGCAGGAGCCGCTGCAGCGCCCGGCTGCAGGCGCTGGCCAGCCCCGCGAGCACCACCCACTGCACCAGCAGGCTCCACGCCGGCAGGCTGCCCTGCAGCATGACGCCGGCCAGCGGTCCCAGACCCAGCAGGGCCAGGTAGGTCCGCAGCGCGCGCGGCACCGTCAGCACGGACAGGGCGCCGGCACACAGCATCGTCATCAAGGTCATGCCACAGACCGCCGCCATCGTGCCGTTGCCCCCGAAGGTCATCAGCACCGGCGGCAGGCTCCACAGCAGGCCGGTCAGGCCGGCATGCAGGCCGTAGAGCCTGATGCGGCGCCGCGACACCAGCACCGGCCGGCCCTGACGCCGCTCGTGCTGCCAGAACCGCAGCTGCACCAGCGTCAGCACGGTCAGCGCGAACAGCCACATCCACATCGGCACCCGCACCGCCGAGGCGGGGGCGGCGGCGGCCACCGACATCGCGCCCAGCGCCGACAGGCCCGCCACCCAGGGCAGCGCCCGCACCACGGCCGCATGCTGATGCAGCCGCACCCGCGCCTCGATGGCCTCGTCGGAGGACTTCAGCGTGCGGCGGCGGTCCTGGCGGCGACGATCGGTCGCGGGCAGGCGTGCCGCGGAGGCGGCCGCGGGCGGGCGGGCGGTGTTCTTGGAGGAGGCGGGCATCGGCGGGCAAGGGCACAGGGCCTTGCCGGCTTTCGGCACCGTCCGGGCCCGCCTTGAGCGGGCAGGGCGCTCAGGCCTCGAGGCGACGCACGCCCTCGAGCGGGCAGGCCAGGATGGCGTTGCGCAGCGCCGCGATCGCCTCGTAGCGGGTGAACGAGCGCCGCCAGGCCAGCACGACCCGCCGCGTGGGGACCGGGTCGGAGAACGGCACGTAGCGCACCAGGGCCTCCGGGTCGTCCGCCTGGCCCGGTGGCACCGAGAGCCGCGGCACCACCGTGATGCCCATGCCGGAGGCCACCATGTGGCGGATGGTCTCCAGCGAGGAGCCCTCGAAGCTCTTGCGGATGCCCTCGGCGTCGCTGGCGAAGCGCGCGAACTCCGGGCAGACCTCGAGCACATGGTCGCGGAAGCAGTGGCCGGTGCCCAGCAGCAGCATCGTCTCCTGCTTGAGCTCGGCCGAGGAGATGGCCGTGCGCGAGGCCAGCGGATGCTGGCGCGGCACCGCGACCAGGAAAGGCTCGTCGTACAGCGGCGCGATCGCCAGGCCGGTGTCGGGGAAGGGCTCGGCCAGGATGGTGCAGTCGAGCTCGCCGGTGCGCAGCATCTCCAGCAGCCTCACGGTGAAGTTCTCCTGCAGCATCAGCGGCATCTGCGGCACCTGCGCGATGGTGTTGCGCACCAGCGAGGGCAGCAGGTAGGGGCCGATCGTGTAGATGACGCCCAGCCGGATCGGTCCGGCCAGCGGGTCCTTGCCGCGCCGCGCGATCTCCTTGATCGAGGCTGCGTTCTCGAGCGTGACCTGCGCCTGGCGCACGATCTCTTCGCCCAGCGGCGTCACCGAGACCTCGCTGCCGCCGCGCTCGAACAGCTTGACCTCCAGCTCTTCCTCGAGCTTCTTGATCGCGACCGACAGCGTCGGCTGAGAGACGAAGCAGGCCTCCGCCGCCCGCCCGAAATGTCTTTCGCGTGCGACCGCAACGATGTAGCGCAGTTCGGTGAGGGTCATTCAGGATCCAGCCAGGGTGAAACGGGGCGCGGAACACGGCCTCGCCAGCCCGAGGGTGGATTGTCTTGAAAACCCACATCGGTGTCATGGCCCCCATTCGGCTGGTCCGCCTCCCCATGTAGCACAGAGCGGGGCCACCCGGGTCGAAGGTTTTCACTGCTCACGAGGCGCCCCATCATGGATTGATCCGTATCTACAATCCATCGAACTCATTTGATGGGCATCAAGCCCGTTGCGCCATGAAGCCTGCTGTTCTCGTCCTGTCGTCGGCCCTGGCCCTTGTCTCGATGACCACCGGCGCACGAGCGCAGGACGGCGCCGGCGATCCCGCGGCCGGTCAGAAGAAGGCCGCCATGT
Organism: Pseudomonadota bacterium; assembly: GCA_030918015.1. GTDB lineage: Bacteria > Pseudomonadota > Gammaproteobacteria > Burkholderiales > Burkholderiaceae_C > Sphaerotilus. The sequence goes on along the minus strand of JAUPTP010000005.1, from coordinate 11,720 downwards.
GCATCGGCTGCCACGGCATCCCGAACTACCGCGCCAGCTTCCCCGAGGTCTATCAGGTGCCGATGATCTCCGGCCAGGGCGCGAAGTACATCGCCGCGGCGCTGGGCGCCTACCGCAGCGGCGAGCGCCGGCACCCGACGATGCGCGGCGTGGCCGGCTCGCTCAGCGATCAGGACATCGCCGACCTGTCGGCCTACTACGGCGGTCACGCGGCTCCGGCCGCGGCGGCCGTGGCTCCAGGGCCCGATGCGCAGGTGGCCGAGCTGCTGAAGAAGGGCAACTGCCTGTCCTGCCACGGCGAGAACCTCAACAAGCCGATCGACGGCAGCTACCCCAAGCTCGCCGGCCAGCATGGCGACTACCTCTACGCCGCGCTGAAGGCCTACCAGGTCGGCAGCAGTCCGATCGTCGGTCGCGGCAATGCGATCATGGCGGGCATGGCCAAGCCCTTCAGCCCTGCGGAGCTGAAGATGCTGGCCGCCTACATCGCCTCGCTGCCGGGCGACCTGCAGACGGTGGGCAACAGCCGCTTCCGCTGATCCGGGGCCGAACTCAGCGCCCGCCCGGGCGCCAGCGCGACAGCAGCAGCGCGTTGCTGATGACGCTGACGCTGCTGGCGGCCATCGCCGCGCCGGCCACCACCGGGCTCAGCAGCCCTGCCGCCGCCAGCGGAATGCCGACGATGTTGTAGACGAAGGCCCAGAACAGGTTCTGGCGGATCTTGCGGGTGGTGCGCCGCGAGATGTCGATCGCGTCGGCCACCGCGCCGGGGTCGCCGCGCATCAGCGTGATGCCGGCCGCATGCATCGCCACGTCGGTGCCGGTGCCGTCGCTGTGGGTGATCGCCAGGCCGACGTCGGCCGCGGCCAGCGCCGGCGCGTCGTTCAGGCCGTCGCCGACCATCGCCACCTTCCGGCCGCCCTCGCGCAGGGCCTGGATCACGCCGGCCTTGTCGCCGGGCAGCACCTCGGCGCGCACCTCGTCGATGCCCAGCAGCCGGCCGGCGGCCTCGACCGCGCTGCGGTTGTCGCCGCTGAGCAGCAGCGTGCGCAGGCCCATCGCGCGCAGGCGGCCGATGGCCTCGAGGGCGCCGGGCTTGAGCGTGTCGCCGAAGGCCAGCGCGCCGAGCAGGCGCGGCGGGCCGCCCGGCACGATCTCGGCCAGCCAGGACAGCGTGTGGCCTTGCGCCAGCCAGGCCTGGGCCTGCGCATGCAGCGGCGCGGTGGCGACGCCCAGCTCGTCCATCCAGCGCTGGCTGCCCAGCCGCAGCGCGCGGCCCTCGACCGTGCCGGAGACGCCACGGCCGGGCTCGGCGCGCAGGGCGGCCGCGGCGGCCACGGTGTCGGTGGCCGAGGCCTGCGCCCGGGCCGCCTCGTTCACCGCGCGTGCCAGCGGATGCTCGCTGCCCGCCTGCAGCGCCGCGGCCAGGCGCAGCGCCTCGTGCTCTGACAGGCCCGGCGCGGCCGCCAGGCCGGTCAGCGCCGGGCGCCCGGCCGTCAGCGTGCCGGTCTTGTCGAAGGCGACGACCCGCACCGCCTGCGCCACCTCCAGCGCCTGCGCGTCCTTGATCAGGATGCCGTGGCGCGCCGCCGCGCCGGTGCCGACCATGATCGCCGCCGGCGTGGCCAGACCGAGCGCACAGGGGCAGGCGATCACCAGCACCGCCACCGCGCGCAGCAGGGCCGCCTCCCAGTCGCCGCCGATCAGGCCCCAGCCCAGCAGCGTCAGCAGCGCCAGCACGATCACCACCGGCACGAAGACCGCGCTGACCTGATCGACCAGGCGCTGGATCGGCGCCTTCTTCGCCTGCGCCGACTCGACCAGCCGCACGATGCGCGCCAGCGTGGTCTCGGCGCCCGTCGCCCGCGTGCGCACCACCAGCCGGCCCTCGCCGTTGACCGCGCCGCCGGTGACGCGCTGGCCGGGCTCGCGCGCCACCGGCAGGCTCTCGCCGGTCAGCAGCGATTCGTCCAGATGGCTGGCGCCCTCGACGATCTCGCCGTCGACCGGCACCCGCTCGCCCGGCCGGATCACCACCCGGTCGCCGACGCGCACCCGCGCCAGCGGCCGCTCCTGCTCGGAGCCGTCGGGCGCGATCACCCGCGCGGTCTCGGGGGCGAGCGCCCGCAGCGCGCGGATCGCCTCGACGGTGCGGTGCTTGGCGCGCGACTCCAGCCACTTGCCCAGCATCACCAGCGTGATGACGACCGCCGCGCTCTCGAAGTAGAGATGGTGGCCGTGGCCCGTCATCAGCAGCCACAGCGACAGCGCATAGGCCGCGCTGGTGCCCAGCGCGACCAGCAGGTCCATGTTGCCGCTGCCGGCGCGCAGCGCATGCCAGCCGGCACGGTAGAAGCGCGCGCCCAGCCAGAACTGCACCGGCGTGGCCAGCAGCGCCTGCCAGCCCCCAGGCAGCATCGCCTCGACGCCGAAGGGCGAGAGCAGCATCGGCGCCACCAGCGGCAGCGACAGCAGCGCCGCCAGCAGCACCCGCCGGCCTTCGCCGAGCCAGGGCTCCTTCGGCGCGACCGCCGGCGCCTCGGGCGCGGCCTCGTCGGGCACGCCGAAGCCGGTGCGGCGGATCGCCGCGGCCAGCGTCGCGCGCGCGATGGGGCCGCTGGCGCGCACGGTGGCCTGCTCGGTGGCCAGGTTGACCTCGGCCTCGGTCACGCCGGGCACCTTCTTCAGGGCCCGCTCGACGCGGGCCACGCAGGAGGCGCAGGTCATGCCGTCGATCGGCAGCGTGCATTCGGTCACGGGAGCAAGGGCGGTGTCCATGTCCGCACTGTGCCCGTGTCGCTGATCGGATGCTTGAGATCGGTCAATTGTCGGGCCCCGGCGCGAATACCTGTCGCTTCGGGGTGCTTATCGGCCTCAAGCCGGCAGGGCGACTCGCAAGAATGGCGGCGGGGCGGCCCGCGCCGATCCTGATCCTTTTCCCGACGCTTCCTCGATTGCCCCTCCACGATGTCCGACGGCTCGCAAGACAAGCAGCTCCCCGCCACAGCGAAACGGCTGAGGAAGGCGCGCGAGGAGGGCCAGATCGTCCGTTCGCGCGACCTGGGACATCTGGCCGTGGTGGCGACGGCCCTGGGCGTGCTGGGCGCGGCCATCGGTCCGCTCACCGAGCGGCTGCGCGACCTGCTGGCCGCGGCGCTGCGCTTCGACGTGGTCACGCTGCGATCGCCCGAGCGCATGCTCGAGCGGCTTCATGACCTGGGCCTGTCGGTGCTGCCGCTGCTGGTCGCCTTCGGGCTGATCACCTCGCTGGCGGCGCTGGCCGCGGCCCTGGCCTCGGGGGGCTGGGTGTTCACGACCCAGGTCCTGGCGCCGAAGTTCGACAAGTTCGATCCGATCGCGGGGCTGGGGCGCATCGTCTCGAAGGCCCAGCTCGGCGACATGCTCAAGGCCTGCGTGCTGGCGCTGGTGCTGGGCGTCGTGGGTGCGGGCTACCTGTGGGCGCACCATGAGGACTTCGTGCGGCTGCAGTCCGCCGGCGGCCTGAACCAGGCCTTCGCCGAGGCGGGCGATCTGCTGATGTCGGGCCTGTGGCAGCTGGTGCTGGTGCTGGCGCTGTTCGCGGTGGTCGACGTGCCGCTGCAGCGCTTCCTGCATGCCTCCCGGCTCAAGATGAGCCATCAGGAGGTCAAGGAGGAATTCAAGCAGCAGGAGGGCAACCAGGAGGTCAAGGGCCGCATCAAGGCGCGCATGCGCGAGGTCTCGCGCCGGCGCATGATGGCCGCCGTCCCGAAGGCCGACATGGTCGTGATGAACCCGACCCACTATGCGGTGGCGCTGAAGTACGACCCCGACGGGCCGGGCGCGCCCCGCGTGGTGGCCAAGGGCGTCGATGACCTGGCCATGCGCATCCGCGAGGTGGCCGCCACCTCGGGCGTGCCGGTGCTGCAGGCCCCGCCGCTGGCGCGCGCGCTCTACGCCACCACCGAGCTCGAGCACGAGATCCCGATGCCGCTCTACAGCGCCGTCGCCCAGGTGCTGGCCCATGTCTATCGCCTGCGCCAGGCCATGGCCGGCCGCGCGCCCTATCCCGGCACGCTCGAGGACATCGCCGTTCCGCCCGAGCTTGACCCCGCCGATCCCCGCCACATCCGCTCGGCCGCCCGACGCGGCGCCACGACCCCATGAACGCCCAGATCCTCCAGCTCAAGCGCCTGTTGGGCGCGCCCGACGCGGCCATGCTCAGCGGTCTGGCCGCGCCGATGCTCATCGTCTTGGTGCTGACGATGATGGTGCTGCCGCTGCCGCCGCTGCTGCTCGACGTGCTCTTCACCTTCAACATCGCCAGCGCGCTGATGGTGATGGTGGTGGCGTCCTACATGGTGCGGCCGCTCGACTTCGCGGCCTTTCCCTCGGTGCTGCTGCTGACGACGCTGCTGCGGCTGTCGCTGAACGTGGCCTCGAGCCGCGTCGTGCTGATGGAGGGCCACAACGGCCCTGGCGCGGCCGGCGCGGTCATCGAGGCCTTCGGGCATTTCCTGATCGGCGGCAACTTCGCGGTCGGCCTGATCGTGTTCGCGATCCTGGTGGTGATCAACTTCGTGGTCGTCACCAAGGGCGCCGAGCGCATCGCCGAGGTCGGCGCGCGCTTCACGCTCGACGCCATGCCCGGCAAGCAGATGGCGATCGATGCCGATCTGGGCGCCGGCCTGATCGACGAGAAGGAGGCCAAGCGCCGCCGGCTGGAGGTCGGCAACGAGGCGGAGTTCTTCGGCTCGATGGACGGCGCCTCCAAGTTCGTGCGCGGCGACGCGATCGCCGGCATCCTGATCCTGTTCATCAACATCATCGGCGGCTTCGTCATCGGCGTGGCCCAGCACGGCCTGAGCGCCTCGGAGGCGGCCAACTCCTACATCATCCTGGCGGTGGGCGACGCGCTGGTGGCACAGATTCCCGGCCTGCTGATCTCGGTGGCCGCGGCGATGGTGGTCTCCCGGGTCGGCAAGGAAGAGGCGGTCGGCTCGCAGATCGCCGGGCAGATGTTCCGCTCGCCGCAGTCGGTGGGCATGGTGGCGGCGGTCATCGGTCTGCTCGGCCTGGTGCCGGGCATGCCGCATCTGGTCTTCCTGGGCAGCGCCGCCGGCCTGGGCTGGCTGGCGCACCATCTGGCCCGCAAGGCCGAGCGCAAGGCGGCCGAGCCGAGCGAGGCCGAGGCCGCCGCCCAGGCCCGGCCGCAGCCGGGCGAGGAGGCCAGCTGGGATGACCTGCAGCCGGTCGATGCGCTGGGCATGGAGGTCGGCTACCGGCTGATCGCGCTGGTCGACAAGGAGCGCGGCGGCGACCTGCTCGCGCGCATCCGCGGCGTGCGGCGCAAGTTCGCGCAGGAAGTCGGCTTCCTGCCGCCGGTGGTGCATGTGCGCGACAATCTCGAGCTCAAGCCCAGCATGTACCGCCTGACGCTGCGTGGGGCGGTCATCGGCGAGGGAGAGGCCTATCCGGGCATGTTCCTGGCCATCAATCCGGGACATGTGCAGATCCCGCTGCAGGGGCAGGCCAGCACCGATCCGGCCTTCGGGCTGCCGGCGGTCTGGATCGACGAGCGACAGCGCGAAACAGCCCAAATGGCTGGGTACACCGTTGTTGATTGCTCGACCGTCGTGGCGACTCATCTCTCACACTTGATGCAACAACATGCGGCCCGCCTGCTGGGACGCGCCGAGACCCAGGCACTGGTAGATCATGTGACCAAGCTGGCCCCGAAACTCATCGAAGACGTGGTTCCCAAGATGATCGGCATTGCTCCGCTGCAGAAGATCCTCCAGATGCTGCTGGAAGAAGGTGTCCACATCCGGGACATGCGCTCGATCATCGAGACGCTGGCCGAGCATGCCTCGGCCGGTGTCACCGATCCGCACGAGCTCACGCGCCGGCTGCGCGTGGCCCTGTCGCCGGCGGTGGTCCAGCAGATCTTCGGCACGGTGCGCGAGCTCGACGTGATCGCGCTCGAGCCCGAGCTCGAGCGGCTGCTCACCCAGGCCCTGATCTCGACCAACGGGCCCGCGCTCGATCCGGGGGTGGCCGAGCAGCTCACGCGCGGCGCGATCGACGCCGCTCGCCGACAGGAAGATCTCGGACAGCCCGCCTGCCTGCTGGTGCCCGATCCGCTGCGGCCGTCGCTGGCGCGGCTGTTGCGTCGTGCGGCACCCCGCCTGAAGGTGCTGGCACACAGCGAGATCCCTGATACTCACTCGATCCGCATCGGTTCGATCATTGGAGCCCACTCATGAATGTGAAGCGCTTTTTCGGGCGCAACTCGCGCGAAGCGATGCAGAAGGTCCGCCAGGCCTTTGGTGACAATGCGGTCGTGCTGTCGACCAAGCCCGGCAGCTCCGGCATCGAGATCGTGGCCATGCCAGCGGAGAGCATCGAGGCGATCGAGCGCTTCGAGACCGAGCCCGCCGAACTGATGGGTGATGGCCCGTTTGATGAGACCGACGGGCAGGGCGGGCGGGCGGAGGACTTCGCTGCCCGCTCCGATGGCGCCAGTGATCAGGTGCAGGACGATGTCGGCACGTTGGCGATGAGCACGCTGTCCTTTCAGGACTATGTGCGCGAGCGCATGCTGAAGAAGCGTCAGGCCGAGATCAAGGCCCGCAACGAGCCGGAAGATGAGGAGGGCCCGGGACCGGTCGCTCCGCTGTCCTCGGGCCTGTCGCGATCGGCTGCAGCAGGACTGCGTGATGTCGATGCCCGCAGGGAGGCCGCCTCCATCCCAGGGAGCGTGGTCGATTCGCCCTCCCTGCCTGCGACGTATGCCGACTGGATACGTCAGCAGGAGCTCGAGGATGCCGCGTCCGACCTGCCTGCTGGGGCGGCCGTGCCTGACGCGGCTGCCATGGATCTGCAAGATGACGACGAGCAGCTGTCGACCTCGGAGGGTGACCTGTACGACGGCACGACCCTGTCCAGGCTGGATGGGTCGTCTGCTGCGGACGGCGCCGTGACGCGGGCCTCTGCGGGCCTGTCGCGGGGTGTCGATCCGGCCGATTCGATGATGCCGTCGTCCCTGGAGATGCTCAACGAGATCCGCGCCGTGAAAGGCCTGATCGAGGAGCGTTTCAACACCATGGCCTTCATGGACCGGCTCAACCACAGCCCGCGTCATGCGCAGATGACGACGAGACTGCTCGATGCCGGCTTCTCGCCCGGCCTGATCCGCAAGCTCGGCGAGAGTCTGGGCGATGAGGTGACGGATGTGAATGCCTGGGCCGCCGACGTGCTGCAGCGCAATCTGAGCACGGGCGAGCATGAGCCGAGCCTCGAGGACCAAGGCGGTGTCTACGCGATGATCGGCTCGACCGGCGTGGGCAAGACCACGTCGACGGCCAAGCTGGCCACCTCGTTCGCGACCCGCCATGGCGCCTCCAACCTGGGTCTGATCACGCTTGATGCCTACCGGGTGGGGGCGCATGAGCAACTCCGCGCCTACGGGCGCATCCTGGGCGTGCCGGTGCACACCGCACATGACCGCGCCGCCCTCGAGGATCTTCTTGACCTGCTGTCGGTCAAGAAGATGGTGCTCATCGACACGGCGGGACTGGCGCAGCGCGATGCCCGCACACGCGATCTGCTCGAGATGCTGTCCCATCGCAGCATCAAGCGGCTGCTGGTTGTCAATGCCGCTCAGCAGGGCGAGACCATCGAGGATGTGCTCAATGCCTACTCCGCCAGCCAGGCCCGTGGCATCGTCCTGTCCAAGCTGGACGAGGCGGTCAAGCTGGGGCCCGCGCTCGATTCGCTGATTCGCCAGCACCTCAAGGTGGTGGCGATCTCGAATGGTCAGCGGGTTCCCGAAGACTGGCACCGGATGACGGCCCAGACTCTGGTGGCGCGTGCGCTGCGCAGCGGCGGCCCCCAGGCCTGGCGCATGAATACCGGTGATGTGAACCTGATCTTCTCCCGGTCATCCTCGCCGGTGTCGGAGCGCGTGGCTGCGGCCCCGGCGGTCGGTGGTGTTCCGATGCCTTCCCGTCGCGGAGGATCTTCGACCTCGCGCGACCTGGGTGCGTGATTCACCGCGGTTGCACGGAGCACCCGATGGCCTTCCCCAGCGATTTCCGCCAGGCTCAGCCTGCCGATCAGGCCGACGGGCTGCGCCGTCTGTTCTCGGTGCGTGCGGTGCGGTTCATTCCCGTGGTGTCCAACCCCTTCGTGCCGCAACCTGAGCGGCTTCTGCAGCGCATGACTTCCGCGCTGGAGAGCCTGGGGCTCTACACCTTGCTGGTCGACGCCTGCACGCGTGCGCCCCGTGCCCGTGATGAGGTCTTGTTGCCCCTGTCTGGCTGTGTGCAGACCCGTTCTGATCGGGTGGCCTATCTGTCTGCCGGCGGGCTGCCTGCCCGGTGGCCCGACAGCGGGGGCGCGCGCGGGGGATTCCTGCATGCGCTCATCCAGGCGGCTCCGCTGTCGCAGGCCGTGCTGCTGCATGCCCGTGCCGAGGAACTCGGCCACATGCTGGGCAATGGCGATCATGGCCTCAGCCGGCCCCGGCCGATCATGCTGTGCGACGCGCAGGCCGCGTCAGTGGCGCATGCCTCTGCCGCCTTGAAACAGCTGGCGGCCGAGGTGGGCTGGCGCGAGCACGACATGCTGCTCAGCGCAGGCATGGATGCGCCGGCTGCCTGTGAGGTCTCCGGCCGGCTGGCGCACTGCGCCGACGTGTCCTTCGGGGGTGTCCAGAACGACTGCATCGAGATCGTGGTCGGGCGGCCTCCCAGCTGGCGCGCGGTCGAGGCACTGGCCTCCTTCATGGACAGCGCGCTGCAGGCCGGGGCCGCCTTCGTTCCTCCTGTCCGTCCTTCCCGTCCGGGTGCCGCTCCGCGCCCGATCCCTTCTTCCTGTCTGCAGCCGATGGTCTGACCATGTCCCGGAGCCAACCCATCTACAACTCCAACGGCCAGCTCGATGCCAAGACCATGCTCGAGCAGTACAGCTCCCTGGTGCGGCGCCTGGCGCATCAGATGATCGCCCGGCTGCCGGCGAACGTCGAGCTCGACGACCTGATCCAGGTGGGCATGATCGGCCTGACCGACGCGATGAGCCGCTTCGACATCAAGCAGGGCGTGCAGTTCGAGACCTTCGCGACCCAGCGCATCCGCGGCGCCATGCTCGACGAGCTGCGTGGCGGCGACTGGATGAGCCGCAGCAGCCGCAAGCACCAGCGCGACATCGAGTCCGCCGTGCACCGGCTCGAGCAGCGCTTCGGTCGGGCGCCTCATGAGAGCGAGATCGCCGCCGAGATGGGCCTGTCGCTGGTCGATTACCAGGATCTGCTCAACCGGGTTCGTGGCACCCAGCTGGTGTACCTCGAGGACATGAGCGGCGACGAGGGCGACAGCGACTATCTTGACCGGCATGTGGCCGACACCGATGCCGATCCCTTGGCCCGGCTCAACGACCGGCGCATGCGCGAGGCCCTGGTCGAGGCGATCAAGGGATTGCCGGAGCGCGAGCAGTACGTGATGAGCATGTACTACGAGCACGACATGAATCTGAAGGAAATCGCTGCGGTGCTTGGCGTGACCGAGTCGCGCGTGTGCCAGCTGCACAGCCAGTCGATCGCCCGTCTGCGCGCGAAGCTGCGGGCCTGGTGACGCTCATCGAGCAGGGAGGTCCCGATGTGGCATCTCTTGCATGGCCGGCGCGGTGCGGCCGAACCGCCTCGCGAGCCATTTGCCGAAGGCCCGGGGCGTTCCGCTGTCGCGGCCGAAGGGGGGGTCGTGCAGCGCATCGCCTGCCAGGTTTCCAACATCGGGCGTGATGCAGCCGAGACGCGGGGCGTGATCGAGGATGCCAAGCGCGATGCGGGCGGTCATCTGGCCTCCCTGAAACAGCTCGAGCTCTGGCTGCTGGAGGTGGAGCAGTCGCAGCATGCGATCGGCGCGGCATCAGGAGCCACGCGTGAGGCGGTCGTGCGCGCCCGAACCGAGGTTCGGCAGGTGGCCGGCGAGGTCGCCAGCATCGTCGAGGTCCTGCGGCAGGTGGCCGCGGCCGCCGGAGACATCGGCCAGATCGCTCTGCAGACCCGCCTGGTCGCCTTCAATGCGTCCGTCGAGGCCCGGCGGGCTGGCGAAGCGGGCCGCGGCTTTGGTGTGGTGGCCGATGCGGTCAAGGATCTGGCCGGGCGCGTCGAGAGCTCGTCGCGCACGATCATGAGCACGCTCACCGACCTGGATCGCCGCATCGAGTCCTTTTCGCGCGAGATCCGCGCCTCGGGTGACGGGGCCGGCCAGGGCGCCATTCACCTGGCCTTTGCCGAGGTCGAGGTGTCGGTCGCGCGCATCGACGAGACGGCCGAGCGCAGCGCCGAGCGGGTGCAGCAGGTCTGCGAGCGCACGAAGCAGCTCTCCAGCGGCATCAGCCATGCCTTCGATGGTCTGGATGTGGCGCTGGACTGCAGCGACCGGTTCCTGTCAGTGTCCGAGACGCTGATCGACGAACTGGCCGGCTGCGGAGTCGAGACCAGTGACACGCCGATGATCGCGCAGGCGCAGCAGGCCGCGCAGGACATCTCGCAGCGGCTGGAGCAGGCGCTCCAGCAAGGACAGATCACGCTGCAGAGCCTGTTCGATGCCCGCTATCAACCGATCGATGGCACCCAGCCGGAACAGTTCCTGGCAGCATTTTCTTCCTTGGCTGAGAAGCTCTTTCCGCCCGTCCAGGAGCGGGTGCTGAGCAGCAGCGACAAGGTCGCCTTCTGCATCGCGGTCGACCGCAATGGATATGTGCCCGTCCACAACACGGTCTACTGCCAGCCTCAGCGCCCCGGTGACGTGGCTTGGAACACGGCCAACAGCCGCTACCGACGCATCTTCAACGACCGCACCGGTCTGGCCTCCGCCCGCAACGAGCGGCCTTTTCTGGTGCAGACCTACCGCCGTGACATGGGCGGGGGCAAGCATGTGATGCTCAAGGAGGCGTCTGCGCCCATCATCGTGCAGGGCCGCCACTGGGGCGGCCTGCGCATCGGTTACCGGTTCTGAGGTGCGCGCAGCGCCTCGAGCCAGTCGCAGCGCAGCACGCCGCGGTGGTGGAGATGGCGCCGGGCCGAGGCGTACAGCGACGGCGTTAGCGTCATCAGCAGCGAGACCGGCATCATCTCGGGGGCATCAATCACGGCCAGGGCCAGCAGCAGCGTCCATCCTGCGGCCCACGCGCACAGCACCAGATCGCACAGCGTGGCCTCCATCGCCCGACCGTTGGGATGATGGCGGTGCCATTGCTTGAGATCTTGCAGCTGCTGCAGGGTCATGATGTCTCGGGAATCTCGGAGTCTGGGGGATGACGGCGCAGCGGGGGTGGGTTTGCTGCTGCGCAGCAATTTTAGGGTAAACCCGGCCTCTGCGATATCTCTTCCCCCAAGAAAAAAGGCCCCGAAGGGCCTCTGGGTCTCGACGAGGTCGAGCGGGGAATCAGCGCTCGTTGAGCGGCTTGACGTCGCGCTTGGCCGCACCGACGAACAGCTGGCGCGGACGGCCGATCTTGTACTCGGGGTCGGCGATCATCTCGTTGAGCTGGGCGATCCAGCCGACCGTGCGGGCCAGCGCGAAGATCGCGGTGAACAGCTGCACCGGGATGCCGATGGCGCGCTGGACGATGCCCGAGTAGAAGTCGACGTTCGGGTAGAGCTTGCGGGCGACGAAGTAGTCGTCTTCCAGCGCGATCTTTTCCAGCTCCATCGCCAGCTTGAACAGCGGGTCGTC
>JAUPTP010000262.1 GCA_030918015.1 Pseudomonadota bacterium | reverse complement strand
ATCTGTGCCCGGCGCTCGAGGCGCTGGCGACCGATCTGCGCCCCGCGCCGCGGCTGTTCCCGCGCATCGAGCGGCCCTGCGATTCCTTTTCCCAGTGGTGGACCCGGGTCGGGCGCGAGCTCTCGCCCGCCGACGCCGTCCTTTCCCTTGTTGCCCCCGTTCCAGGAGATCCTGATGTCGACCTCGCCGCAGACCCCGTCCTCCCTCCCCCCCGTCGTGCTGGTGACCGGCGCGCGCGGTGGCATCGGCCGTGAACTGTGCCGCCGGCTGAAGGCCGATGGCCTGCGGGTGGCCGCGGTCGGGCGCGAGGCCGGCGCGCTGGCCGATGTCGCCGCCGACCTGCGCATCGCTGCCGACCCCACCACGCCCGAGGGCGCGCAGCTCGCGGTGGCCGCCTGCCGGGAGGCCTTCGGCCAGGCGCCGCAGCGGCTGGCGCACTGCGTCGGCAGCACGCTGATCGCGCCGCTGCACCGCACCCGCGCCGAGCAGTGGGCCGAGGTGCGCCGGGTCAACCTCGACAGCGCGGTCTTCATGCTCGGTGCCTGGATCGAGGCGCTGCGTGCGGCCGGCCAGCCCGGTGCGGCGGTGCTGTGCAGCTCGGTGGTGGCGCGCATCGGCGTGGCCAACCATGAGGCGATCGCCGCGGCCAAGGGCGGCGTCGAGGCCCTGGCGCGCAGCGCGGCGGCCACCTACGCGCCGGCCGGTCTGCGCATCAACGTGGTCGCGCCCGGCATGACCGACACGCCGATGACCGCCCCGATGCTCAAGGTCGAGGCGATGCGCGAGGCCGCCGCACGCCAGTACCCGCTCGGCGGCGTGCAGGGCGCCGACACGGTGGCCGCAACCCTGGCCTGGCTGCTGGGCGACGAGGCCTCGCGGCTGACCGGCCAGGTGATCGCGGTCGACGGCGGCTTCACCACCGTGCGGCCGCTGGTGCGCTGAAGACCGCTCCCGGGCGGGATCAGCCCTTGAACGCCGCGTCGGCCGAGGCCGCCAGATCGGCGAGCAGGTCGTCGACCGCCTCCAGGCCGATGCACAGCCGCACCAGCGTGCCCCGGTAGGGCGTGGCCAGGCTGCGCATCGCGCGGGCCTCGTAGGGCACGGCCAGGCTCACCGGCCCGCCCCAGGACCAGGCGATGCGAAAAAAACGCAAGCCGTCGACGAAGGCATCGACCGCGGCCCGCTCGAAGCGCGGATCGACCTCCAGCGTCAGCAGCCCGGCGGCCGAGCGGCACAGCGCCGCCCAGTGTTCGTGGCCGGGCGAGCCCGGCAGCGTCGGGCTGAGCACCCGCACGAACTCCGGCCGGCCCAGCGCCCACTGCGCGATGCGCCGCGCCGCGGCGTCCTGCGCCTCGTAGCGCAGCCGCATCGACGGCAGCCCGCGCAGCACCGCCTCGACATCGTTCAGCCCCACGCCCAGGCCCAGGCGCGCATGCGCCAGCGCCAGCCGCCGGTGAAGCGCCTCGTCGCGGCAGGCGACCGAGCCCATCAGCACGTCCGCGCCGCCCGAGGGGTACTTGGTCAGCGCATGCACCGTCAGGTCCACCGCCAGCCCCTCGCCCAGGTCGAAGGCATCGAAGGCCAGGCCCGCGCCCCAGGTGTTGTCGAGCGCCACGAGTGCCTGCGGCGCGCGCTCGCGCACCCGCCGCACCAGACCGCGCAGGTCCGGGAACTCCAGCGTGACCGAGCCCGGCGCCTCCAGCCAGACCAGCTTGGTGGCGGGCGTCAGCGCCGCCTCCAGCGAGGCCGCGTCCATCGGGTCGTAGATCCGGTGCGCGATGCCCCAGGCCTTGAGCTCGTGCGCGGCGAAGCTGCGGCTCGGGCCGTAGACGTTGTCGGGCAGCAGCAGCTCGTCGCCGCGGGCCAAGAGCGCGATGTCGACCAGCGTGATCGCCGCCAGGCCGCTGGGGGCCAGCAGCACATGGTTCGCGCCCTCCAGCGTGGCCAGCCGCGCCTGCAGCGTCAGCGTGGTGGGCGTGCCGTGCAGGCCGTAGGTGTAGCCGCTGCCGTCGATCCACTCGGTGCGGCGCAGCGCCTCGACCGACGGGAAGAACACCGACGAGGCCTTGTGCACCGCAGGCAGCTGGGCCTCGAAGCCCGCCGGCGCGGCGTACGGGTGGTGGACCTGCGCGGTCTCCGGGCGCATCGGGCGGCTGGGGACGCTCACAGCAGTTCGCCGATCAGGTCGTGGCCGAGCACGCCGTTGATGCGCACCCGCGCGAACTCGCCCACCTTCATCGTGCGCGAGGCCTTGGACGGCGGCAGGATCTTCACGGTGCCGTCGATCTCGGGCGCGTCGGCGTAGGTGCGCGCCACGCCGCCCTTGCGGCCCAGCGCCGGCGCGCTGTCGACCAGCACCTGCATCGTCGCGCCCACGCGCGACTTCAGCTTCTCGATCGAGACCTGCTCGGCCACCGCCATGAAGCGCGCGCGGCGCTCCTCGCGCACCGCGTCGGGCAGCGCGCCGGGCAGATCGTTGGCGGCAGCGCCATCGACCGGCGAGTAGGCGAAGCAGCCGGCGCGGTCGATCTTCGCCTCCTTCAGGAAGTCGAGCAGGGACTCGAACTCGGCTTCGGTCTCGCCGGGGAAGCCGGCGATGAAGGTCGAGCGCACCACCAGGTCCGGGCAGAGCTCGCGCCACTTCAGCAGGCGCTCGAGGTTCTTCTCGCCGCTGGCCGGGCGCTTCATGCGCTTGAGCACATCCGGGTGCGCATGCTGGAAGGGCACGTCGAGATAGGGCAGCACCAGGCCCTCGGCCATCATCGGGATGATCTCGTCGACATGCGGATACGGGTAGACATAGTGCAGCCGCACCCAGGCGCCGTAGGGCCTGGCGATCTCGCCCAGCTTGGCCACCAGGTCGAGCATGCGGGTCTTGACCGGCGTGCCGTCCCAGAAGCCGGTGCGGTACTTCACGTCCACGCCATAGGCCGAGGTGTCCTGGCTGATGACCAGCAGTTCCTTCACGCCGCCCTCGAACAACGCGCGGGCCTCGCTCAGCACATCGCCCACCGGACGCGAGACCAGGTCGCCGCGCATCGACGGGATGATGCAGAAGCTGCAGCGGTGGTTGCAGCCCTCGCTGATCTTCAGGTAGGCGTAGTGCTTCGGGGTCAGCTTGACGCCGGCGGCCGGCACCAGGTCGATGAAGGGGTCGTGCGGCTTCGGGACATGCTGGTGCACCGCATCCATCACCTCCTGGGTGGCGTGCGGGCCGGTCACCGCCAGCACCTTGGGGTGGACCTGGCGCACCAGGTTCTCGCCGCCGTCGGCGGTGCGCGAGCCCAGGCAGCCGGTGACGATGACACGGCCGTTCTCGGCCAGCGCCTCGCCGATGGTGTCCAGGCTTTCCTTGACCGCATCGTCGATGAAGCCGCAGGTGTTGACGATCACCAGGTCGGCGCCCTGGAAGGTCTTGCTGGTGGCATAGCCCTCGGCCGAGAGCTGGGTCAGGATCAGCTCGGAGTCGGTCAGGGCCTTCGGGCAGCCCAGGCTGACGAAGCCGATCTTCGGCGTGGCAACGACGGTGCCCGGGAGGGAGAGGTTCGGAGATTCGCTCATGGGCGGCGATTGTCCCAGAGAGCGCCCGCCCATGATGCCCTCACTTCTTGCGGAACGCGTCGTGGCAGCTGCGGCAGCTGCCCTCCACCTGACTGACCGCCGCCTTGATGCGCTCCAGGTCGGAGCCCTGGGCCGCGCTCACCAGCGCATCCACCTTCTGCCGGTAGTCGGCGCTGGCCTGGGCGAACTCGGCCGGCTTGTCCCAGACCGCCGGCAGCGCGCGGGTCGGCGGGTAGTTGCTGTCGGCGGGGAACAGCGCCCAGGGCTGATCGGCCAGCTTCTGCAGCGCCAGCGCCTCCTGGAGGAACTCGTCGGCCTTGTAGGGCTTGCGCTCGCGCGCGACCTGGCCGATCGGCTCGAAGTGGCGGGTGAAGGACTTGAAGATCTCGCGCCGCTTGCTCACCGGCTGGTTGGGGTGGGTGTCGGGCGTCTCGCCAGAGCAGGCCGCCAGGGCCAGCACGCCGGCGCCGGCCAGGATCAGCAGGGCATGGGACAGGGAACGGGGAATCGTCATGGGAAGCCGTGAAAGGTCGGAGGCAAGCCGGGAGTGTGCCTTGCCCGCCAGGCCGCGCCGCGATCCCCGACAATGCGGCCCCGATGAGCGCCCCTGCCCCGATCTCCCCCGCCCGCGTCGATCTGCTGCCCGATGGCACGCCCTGCGCGCCCGACTACGGCGACGTCTACCACACCGCCGCCGGCGCCTTCGCGCAGGCGCACCATGTCTTCCTGGCCGGCAACCGCCTGCCCGGGCGCTGGCAGGGCCGCGAGCGCTTCGTGATCCTGGAGACCGGCTTCGGCCTGGGCAACAACTTCCTGGCCACCTGGGCGGCCTGGCGGGCGGATCCGCAGCGCTGCGAGCGGCTGGTCTTCATCTCGCTGGAAAAGCACCCGCTCACGCCCGCGGACCTGGCGCGCGTGCACCGCAGCAGCGAAGCGCCGGCGCTGGCGGCCGAGCTGGTCGCGCAGTGGCCGCCGCTCACGCCCGACCTGCACGCGCTCGACTTCGAGGGCGGCCGGGTGCAGCTGCTGCTGGTCTTCGGCGACGCGCTGCAGACGCTGCCCGGGCTGCAGGCCGAGGCCGATGCGTTCTACCTGGACGGCTTCGCGCCCGCGCGCAATGCCGAGCTGTGGAGCGCCGAGCTGTTCCGCCGGCTC
>JAUPTP010000261.1 GCA_030918015.1 Pseudomonadota bacterium | reverse complement strand
GATCTCGTCGAAGGTGAAGCCGTACTGGAAGCCCGAGCAGCCACCGCCCTGCACGAACACGCGCAGCTTCAGATCAGGGTTGCCTTCCTCGGCCACCAGATCGGCCACCTTGGCGGCGGCGCTGTCGGTGAAGACGATCGGGGCGGGCAGATCAGTGGAGGAAGTGTCGAGGATTTCAGCGACGGCGCTCATCGAGGGCTCCGGTTGGACGGGATGGTCGGTTTCAGTTCTTCTTGCTGCCGGTGGCCAGCAGCTTCAGGGCGGGCTTGTCGTCGGTCGAGGCCTCATCGGTGCGGACGCCCTTCGACAGCGGGTGCAAAGCCCCTTCGATGGTAGCACCCTGGTGCATCTCGAGGGCTTCGTAGACCACGTCGCCCTGGATGTGCGCCTTGGGCTGCAGCTCGAGCAGCACGGTGGACTCGATGGGCCCGACGACCACGCCGTTGATGATGACATGCCCGGCCTTGACCGTGCCGGTGACCTTGGCTTTCTCGCTGATGACCAGAATGCTGTTGACGCCAGGAGCCGCCACCACATCCCCCTGCACCTCGCCGTCGATGCGCAGGCCGTCGCTGAAGCTCAGCGTGCCCTGGATGGAGGTTCCCTCACCGATGAGGCTGCGGATCGCGGGCTGCTTCTTGGAGTTGAACATGCTTGTGTCCTGTCACGTGTCACGATGCGATTGAAATGGGCGGCAGACGGGGGCAGACATCAGAGACGAGCCGTCTCGGTGACCAGCAGGCGCCCGGCGGTGTCCAGCACCCGGAACTCCACCTGCCTCACCGTCACCCCCGACGGGTACTCCACCGTCCCCTCCAGGCGCCGATACTGCCGGATCTCGAGGGTCTGGCCGGGGCGGGCCACCGTCTGCGACCACGGCTTGCCGTCCATGAGGCCGGTGAGTACCAGATCGTAGCGCCCCTTCAGGCCCGGTGACTGACCCAGCGCCTGCATCAGCAGCGCCTGGTAGCGCAGACGCTGCGGCCCGTCGGGCTGAAGCTGCAGACCGCGCACCGACAGCGGCCGGTTGTCGGTGGGCGCGGGCATCATCTTCTCGAGAAAGCCGATGTCGCGGGTCAGCGCGAGGTTCTCGACCTCCAGCACCTTGACCCGCGCTGCCAGGGCTTCCTGGGTGGCCTGGGCCGCCTTGAGCAGGCTGTCGGCCGTGTTGGCCACCGACACGGCCCGCTCATGCTCGTCGCGCAGTCGCTCGACCTCGTCGCGCAGCAGGCGCAGCTCGGCGCGATCGTCACGCCCGACACCGGCGATCTCGCGGCCCCGCTCATAGGTCCAGACCGCCACGGCGGCCGAGCCGCCCATCATCAGCGCCAGCAGCAGCCAGCGCACCGGCCAGGGCAGCCGGCTGCGGACCGTCACGCGGGGAGCGCTCACCGAGAGGCGGCGGCGCAGCAGTTTCCATCGCATCCGTCAATCCGTTCCCAGGGAACATCTTGTTGCAGGGGCTGCCACCATACGACAGGTCGTGAACCCGGTCACGCCCGACATGAATCGCCCCCCAAAGCACGAAGGCCACCCGAGGGTGGCCTTCGATGGCAGCGCGAGGGGGCCATGAGGCCCGGACTCGCGCGGCGCGCAGTCGGGAATCAGCGCTTGCTGAACTGCTTGCGGCGACGAGCGCCGTGCAGACCGACCTTCTTACGCTCGACTTCACGAGCGTCGCGGGTCACGAAGCCGGCGTTGCTCAGCTCGGGCTTCAGGGTCGCGTCATAGTCGATCAGGGCGCGGGTCACGCCGTGACGGACCGCACCGGCCTGGCCGGATTCGCCACCACCGTGCACGTTGACCTTGATGTCGAAGGCTTCGACATTGTTGGTCAGCGCCAGCGGCTGCTTGACGATCATGATCGAGGTCTGACGGCCGAAGTACTGCTCGACCGGCTTGCCATTGACCGTGATCTGGCCCGTGCCCTTCTTGATGAAGACACGCGCGACCGACGACTTGCGACGGCCCGTGCCGTAGTTCCAATCACCAATCATTGTCGGCTCCTCAGATGTCCAGCGACTTGGGCTGCTGAGCGGTGTGCGGGTGCTCGGTGCCCGCATAGACCTTCAGCTTCTTGATCATCGCGTAGCCCAGCGGGCCCTTCGGCAGCATGCCCTTGACGGCCTTTTCGATGGCGCGACCCGGGTGCTTGGCCTGCATGTCCTTGAACTTGGTGCCGTAGATGCCGCCCGGGTGACCGGTATGGCGGTAGTACACCTTCTGTTCGGCCTTGTTGCCCGTGACACGGATCTTGTCCGCATTGACGATGACGATGTAGTCACCGGTGTCCACGTGAGGCGTGTAAATGGCCTTGTGCTTGCCGCGCAGGCGGAGGGCGACTTCGCTGGCCACCCGTCCGAGAACCTTGTCCGTTGCGTCAATCACAAACCACTCATGCACGACCTCGGCCGGCTTGGCGCTGAAAGTCTTCATGGCAAATCTCTTTGCTTCAGGGGTCTGCTGGTTGCTGGTGCCGTGGCCCTCGGCGCTGCTTGTGAACGCAGCCTCTCGGGCCTCCGGTCGGGCTTTTCGGCCCGTCTTTCCCGCGCAACCAATGGCGGAAAAGCCGACGAGTGTAGCACAACTCGCCAGCCTCAGGCGATGCCCGACCCGACGACCGGGTCAGGGCATGCCTCAGTTGCCGCTCGGCAGCTTGCCTTCCACGCCCTTGACGTAGAAGTTGATGCCCGACAGGAACTTGTCGTCGGCCACGGCGTCCTTGGCCAGCACGTCCTTGCCGTCCTGGCCGACGATCGGGCCCTTCCAGATCACGAAGCTGCCATCGGTCAGGCCGGCCTTGATCTTGGCGACCCGGTCCTTGACCTCGGCGGGCACCTTGTCGGAGATCGACACCAGGTCGATCGCGCCTTCCTTGACGCCCCACCAGACGCCGCCGGTCTGCCAGGTGCCGTCGAGCGCGTCCTTGATCGCCTTGCTGTAGTACGGCGCCCAGTTGATCACCGACGAGGCCAGGTGCGCGTTCGGGCCGAACTTGCTCATGTCCGAATCCCAGCCGAAGGCGAACTTGCCCTTCTCCTCGGCCTTCTGCAGCACCGCGCTGGAGTCGGTGTTCTGGAACAGCACGTCGGCGCCGCCGGAGATCAGGCTCTGCGCGCCCTCGCCTTCCTTCGGGGGATCGAACCACTTGTTGACCCAGACCACCTTGGTCTTGACCTTCGCATTGACGCTCTGCGCGCCCAGCGTGAAGGCGTTGATGTTGCGGATCACCTCGGGGATGGGGATGGAGGCGACCACGCCCAGCGTGTTCGACTTCGTCATGCTGCCGGCGATGACGCCGGCCATGTAGGCGCCCTCGTAGGTGCGGCTGTCGTAGGTGCGCATGTTGTCGGCCGTCTTGTAGCCGGTGGCATGCTCGAACCGGACATCCTTGCTGTCGGCGGCGACCTTCAGCATCGGCTCCATGTAGCCGAACGTGGTGCCGAACACCAGCTTGTTGCCCTGTCCGACCAGATCGCGCATGACCCGCTCGGCATCGGCCGACTCGGGCACGTTCTCGACGAAGGTGGTGACGATGCGGTCGCCGAACTCGGCCTCGACGGCCTTGCGGGCGCTGTCGTGGGCGAAGGTCCAGCCGGCGTCCCCGACCGGGCCGACATAGGCGAAGGCCACCTTGAGCGGCTCGGGCTTGGCCGGCTCGGAGGCCGCCGAAGCCGGCGACTCGGCCACAGGCGCGGCCTCTTCCTTCTTGCCGCAGCCTGCCAGCGCGGCGGCAGCGGCCAGCGCCGCCCAGCCGGAAGCCTGGAGCAGCACTCGCTTCGAGAGCTTGGACATGGTTTCTCCTGTTGAGAGTTGTCGATCGGGTTGGCCTGAGACAGGCGCAGGATTATCGGATCGGGTTCAGGATCCCGGGAAGAACGGCTTGCCGATCGACGCGGGCATGTTGATGCGGATCCACGCCGGGTTGCGCGAGATCAGCACCAGCACCACGATCGTGGCCAGATAGGGCAGCGCGGTCAGCAGCTGGCTGGGCAGCTGCACGCCCTCGCCCTGCAGGTGGAACTGCAGCATCGTCACGCCGCCGAACAGGTAGGCGCCCAGCAGCACCCGCGCCGGCCGCCAGGTGGCGAAGGTGGTCAGCGCCAGCGCGATCCAGCCCTTGCCGGCGGTCATGCCCTCGACCCACAGCGGGGTGTAGATCACCGACAGGTAGGCGCCGGCCACGCCGCACAGCGCGCCGCCCGCCATCACCGCCAGCAGCCGGATGCGCCGCACGGAATAGCCCAGCGCATGCGCCGACTCCGGCGACTCGCCCACCGCGCGCAGCACCAGCCCGGCGCGCGAGCGGTACAGGAACCAGGCCAGCGCCAGCATCAGCGCGATCGTCAGGTAGACCATCGGATGCTGCCTGAAGAAGGCGGGCCCCACGAAGGGCAGGTCAGCCAGGCCGGGAATCTCGAACTTCGGCCGCTCGGCGAGCTTCTCCTGCGTGTAGCGGATGCCGACGAAGGCCGAGAAGCCGCTGCCGAACAGGCTCAGCGCCAGCCCGGTGGCGTACTGGTTGGTGTTGAGCCAGATCACCAGCACGCCGAAGGCCGCGGCCATCAGCGCGCCGGCGCCCGCGCCGGCGGCAAACGCCAGCCAGTCGTTGCCGGTGTGCACCGAGACCGCGAAGCCGGCGATCGCCGCCACCAGCATCATCCCTTCGGCGCCCAGGTTGAGCACGCCGGCGCGCTCGTTGATCAGGAGACCCAGGCCGGCGATCGC
>JAUPTP010000260.1 GCA_030918015.1 Pseudomonadota bacterium | reverse complement strand
GCAACGAGACCGGCCGCTCGGACAGGGTGCGGCGCAGGCGCTCGGCCACGACCAGCGCACCGCTCAGGCCGGTGCCCGGCAGCATGATCGCGAACTCCTCGCCGCCATGCCGCCCGCACAGGTCGTGCTGGCGCAGCGGCCGGTGGCACTGCTCGGCCACCGCCCGCAGCACCAGATCGCCGGCGGCCCGGCCGTGGCGCTCGTTGATCTGCGAGAAGCGGTCGATGTCGATCAGCAGCAGCGCCAGCGGCGAGCCGTGGCGGCGGGCCATCAGCACCTCGCGCTCGGCGCGCTCGAAGAAGTGCCGCCGGTTGAGCACCCAGGTCAGCTCGTCCTGCTGGCTCAGGTCGTCCAGCCGCACCCGCTGGTGGTCGACGAGGGCCAGCAGGTCGTAGATCAGCCAGGCCAGCGCCGGCAGCAGCAGCACCGGCACCGCCAGGGCCAGCGCCAGCAGCATCGGCCAGGGCTGCCCGCTCAGACGGCCCACGCCCCAGGCCAGGATCACGGCAGGCGGCAGGCACAGCAGCAGTCCGATCAGGCACAGACCCAGGCACGCACGGCGACGGCTGTGCATCAGCAGACGATGACGCAGGTGACGGACGACAGCGGATTCGACAAACATGGCAGGACGCACGGAGCAGGACACGACGCACGATGGCGCCGGGATCGCTGCGCCAGACGACCGCCAGGGTCGGAAGGCGTGTCGCTGCAGGCATTGTGGGCCGGATCCGGCAAATTACCCAGATCAGCGCGACACGGGAACGGTACCCCGGAGCCCCGCCAGCAGGGTCGCCGCGTTGTGCGACATCATCTTCAGGTAGCTGTCGGCCACGCCGCCGGGGGCCGACAGGGCATCGGAGTGCAGCGTGCCGCCCACCACCGCGCCGGTCTCGCGCGCGATGCGCTGCACCATGCGGGGGTCGGAGACGTTCTCGACGAAGACGGCGCGGATCTGCTGGCGCCGGATCTGGCGGATCAGCCGGGCGATGTCGGCGGCCGAAGGCTCGCTGTCGGTGTTCCAGCGCTGCGCGGCCAGGAACTCGATGCCGTAGGCGGCCGCGAAATAGCCGAAGGCATCGTGCGAGCTGACCACCCGGCGCTGCGCCGGGGCCAGCGCCGCGAAATCGGCCCGGATGCGCCGGTCCAGCGCCGCCAGCGAGTCGTCGTAGGCCCGCGCCCG
This sequence comes from Pseudomonadota bacterium, assembly GCA_030918015.1. GTDB lineage: Bacteria > Pseudomonadota > Gammaproteobacteria > Burkholderiales > Burkholderiaceae_C > Sphaerotilus. The sequence goes on along the minus strand of JAUPTP010000260.1, from coordinate 3,548 downwards.
GCTGCGCAGCAGCTCGGCCTGCGCCGGCCGGGCGGCGATCAGCGCATCGCGGATGCGCGCGACATAGTGGCGCGCGTGGCCGATGTCCTGCCAGGCGTGCGGATCGGCCGCCGGCGCGCCCTGCGGCGCATGCGCGTGGCCGGCGTGATCGGCGTCGGCCTCGGCCACCGCGGTCCGGGGTCGCAGGCCCTCGGTGCAGGTCAGCACCGGGCCGCGGTAGCCGGCCGAGCCGATCAGCCGGGTCATCCAGCCCTCGAAGCCCAGTCCGTTGATGACGACCAGATCGGCCTGCGCCAGACGGCGCACATCGGCCGGAGAGGGCTGGAAGACATGCGCGTCGGCATCCGGCCCGACCAGCGCCGCGACCTCGGCCACCGGACCGGCGACCTGCGCGGCCAGATCGGCCAGGATCGAGAAGCTGGCCACCACCCGCAGCGGCCGCTCGGCCGCGACGGCCGGCAAGCCGCCCCCGGCGAGCAGCGCGGCCCCGGCCCCCAGCAGTTGGCGACGCGACAGAACAGAAGAATCCAGCATGGACATCAGCAGCAGACAGGCCGGCGCAGCAGGCCGTCATGACGACCGAACAGCAGCGACAGCCCGTAGATCACCCCGGCGACCAGCACGATGGCTGGCCCCGAAGGCAGGTCGGCATGGAAGGACAGCAGCAGCCCGATCCAGCCCGAGAACATCGCCATCAGCGCCGCCAGCGTCGCCATCAGCGCCAGATCGCGCACCCAGAAGCGCGCGGCGATGGCCGGCACCATCATCAGGCCCACCGCCATCAGCGTGCCCAGCGCCTGGAAGCCGCCGACCAGGTTGGCCACCGTCAGCACCAGCAGCACACCGTGGCTGAGCGCGCCGGGCCCGCCCACCGAGGCCAGAAAGCCCGCATCGAAGCTCTCCACCACCAGCGGCCGGTACAGCAGCGCCAGCAGCAGCAGCGTCACGCTGGCGATGGTGGCCACCAGCAGCAGCGCCGCGTCATCGACCGCCAGCACGCTGCCGAACAGCACATGGATCAGGTCGACGCTGCTGCCGCGCACCGAGATCAGCAGCACGCCCAGCGCCAGCGCGATCAGATAGAACGCGGCGAAGCTGGCATCCTCATGCTGATGGGTATGGCGGGTGACCGCGCCGGCCAGCAGCGCCACCGCCAGCGCCGCCACGAAGCCACCCAGCCCCATCGCGGTGACCGACAGGCCGGCGACCATGTAGCCGACCGCCGCGCCGGGCAGCAGCGCGTGCGCCATCGCATCGCCCAGCAGGCTCATGCGGCGCAGCACCAGCAGGCAGCCCAGCGGCGCCGCCCCCATCGACAGCGCCACCACCGCCACCAGCGCGCGGCGCATGAAGCCGAACTCGACGAACGGCGCGAACAGCAGGGCCTGCAGCCCCCCCTCGAACAACGCCGTCATGCCGCGCAGGCCGCCAGCACCTCGGTCGTCGTGCCCCAGCTCCAGCGCCCGCGGCCGTCGAGCTGGCAGACGCGGTCGAAGCTCGCCCTCACCTGCGCCTGGTCATGCAGCACGGCGACCACCGCCCGGCCCTGGTCGCGCCAGCGCTGCATCAGCGCCATCAGGTCGGCGGTGGTGGCCTCGTCGACCGCGTTGAAGGGTTCGTCCAGCAGGATCAGGTCGGCGTCCTGCAGCAGCAGGCGTGCGAACAGCACCCGCTGGAACTGGCCGACCGAAAGGTCGGAGATCGGGCGCTGCGCACAGCCCAGCAGGCCGACGGCGGCCAGCGCCTCGTCGACCTCGCGGCGCAGCCCGCCGCCCAGCGCCTTCCACAGCCCGATGCGCGACCAGGCTCCGAGCGCCACCACGTCGCCGACGCGGATCGGAAACTGGCGGTCCAGCGCGGACTGCTGCGGCAGGTGCGCCACGCGCAGGCCGGCCCGGCGCTCCATCCGGCCCTCGCGGGGAGCCAGCCGACCGGCCAGGGCCTCCACCAGGGTGCTCTTGCCCGCGCCGTTCGGGCCGACCACGGCCGTCAGCGTGCCCGGCGCGATCTCGCCCGACAGCGAGCGCACCACCGCACGCCCGCCACGCTCCAGCGAGAGCGACTGCAGCCGGAGCAGCGGCATCAGATCAGCGCCCAGTCCACCGCCGCCCACAGCAGCAGCACCAGCACGGCCGCGCCCACGCAGCGGCTCAGCGCCGAGGCCATCAGCACCGGTGGCTCCGGCAGGCGTGCGCAGCAGCGCCCGCGGCAGGGCAAGATTCATCAGCAGGGGCGACATCGTGGCAAGGGGCAGGCGGCGCGCAGTCGGCACACAGGCCGTGCAGCGTCAGGTCATGGCGCTGCACCCGGAAGCCCGGCGGCGCCAGATCGTCCATCGCACCGGGACAGGCATGGATCGGAAAGACCCGGCCGCAGGCGGTGCAGTGGAAATGATGGTGATGGTGGTCGTCCTCGGTGCCGTGCGCATGGCCGCAGGCTGCCTCGTAGCGCGAGGACTGGCCCGGCAGATCGACGCGCACGACCTCGCCGGCCTCCAGCATCGCATTGAGCTGGCGGTAGACGGTCGAGAGGTTGAGCGTCGGCACCGCGCGCTGCCCGAGCTCGCACAGCTCGGCCGGCGACAGCGCCCGCGCACTGTCGTGCAGCGCCTGCATCAGCGCATCGCGCTGGCGGGTCTGGCGTTCGCGGCTGGGCAAGGTGGACGACGACATGCCCGGATGCTAATGCAAAGGCATTTGCAATACCAGGCGGACATGAAAAACCCCCGGAGCGCCAAGGGCGCTGCGGGGGCGCAGCCACCGGCCTCGGGCGAGACCGGCGGGGATCAGGTCATCAGGCCTGCGGCGGCAGATCGCCGTCGGCCGCAGCCTCGGCATCGACCGCAGCCAGCGCTTCCTGCGCCTCCTGCAGCGCGATCGCACGACGCTCGCTCTCGTCCATCTCGTCCTTGGCCTTGCGGGCCTGGTGATAGGCGAGACCGGTGCCGGCCGGGATCAGGCGGCCGACGATGACGTTTTCCTTCAGGCCACGCAGCTCGTCGCGCTTGCCCATGATCGCCGCCTCGGTCAGCACGCGGGTGGTTTCCTGGAAGGAAGCGGCCGAGATGAACGAGTCGGTGGAGAGCGACGCCTTCGTGATGCCCAGCAGCACGTCGGAGTAGGTCGCCGGCAGCTTGCCGTGCTTGCGCATCTCGTCGTTCGTGCCGAACAGCTCCGAGCGCTCGACCTGCTCGCCGACGATGTAGTGCGTGTCGCCCGAGTTCGTGATCTGCACGCGACGCAGCATCTGGCGAACGATCACCTCGATGTGCTTGTCGTTGATCTTCACGCCCTGCAGACGGTAGACGTCCTGCACTTCGTCGACGATGTAGCGCGCCAGCTCCTCGACGCCCAGCAGACGCAGGATGTCCTGCGGATCGGCCGGACCGTCGACGATCGACTCGCCCTTGTTGACCACCTGGCCTTCGTGCACCAGGATGTTCTTTTCCTTCGGCACGAGTTCCTCGTAGACGCGGCCTTCCGGATCGGTGATCTGCAGGCGCACCTTGCCCTTGGTCTCCTTGCCAAAGGACACCGTGCCGGTGATCT
>JAUPTP010000259.1 GCA_030918015.1 Pseudomonadota bacterium | reverse complement strand
TGGACGCGCCCGCCACCAGGCCGGCGATGTCCACGAACTCGACGATGGCCGGCACGATGCGCTCAGGCGAGATGATCTCGGCCAGCTTGTCCAGACGCGGATCCGGCACCTCGACCACGCCGACATTGGGCTCGATGGTGCAGAACGGATAGTTCTCGGCCGCGATGCCGGCCTTGGTCAGGGCGTTGAAAAGGGTGGACTTGCCGACGTTGGGCAGGCCGACGATGCCGCACTTGAGGCTCATGGTGGAAATCTCTTGAAGGGGGCACGGCCGGGCCGCGCGGAAGGATGCGCGATTGTAGGCGTGCGCCCCCTGCGCTCAGAACCGCACCGTGCCCCGCCCGGCCTGGCCCAGCGCCAGCGTGCGGCCGAGCCCCTCGACGATCACCGCGTTCATGCCGAAGGTGATCGCCCCGTCGAGCCGCGGATCGGCGCGGTAGCCGGCGAGCGTGTCGCCCGGCTCGGTGCCGATGTCCGCGGTGAGCGGGTCGATGTTGGGCACCGGGCAGCGCGGGCAGGGCTTGACCAGCCGCAGCACGACCGCGCCCTCGGGCGTGTCGAAGTGCAGCTCGTCGAGGTGATCCTCGCCATGCGCGTCCAGCCCGTCGAGCACCAGGTTGGGCCGAAAGCGCTGCATCGTCACCGGCGCCGCACCGCGCGCGGTCAGGCGGCGGTTGAGCTCATCGAGCGAGGCCGTCGACGTGACCAGGATCGGATAGCCGTCCGAGAAGGCGTTCTCGGCCGCCACGTCACCGGTCCAGCGCGCGCTCGACAGGCGCGGGCGCTCGTCGGCGAACTGCACCAGCCGCACCGGGGTGCCCAGGACGTCGCTGAACCAGCGGTCGGCCTCGGCGCCGGCGCCGCGGGCCTGCACCTCGTCATCCCAGACCCGCACCGGCCCGATCGGCCCGGCGGCCCGGGCCGGCAGCGTCAGCGCGGGCCGATCCGGCGCGCTCACCGTGAGCGCACCGTCCTCGCCCAGCACCGGACGCACCAGCGCCAGGCGCGCCTGCGTGCGCTGCGTGACGAAGACGCCCTCGGCGTCGACCAGCATCCACTGCCGGTCATGCGCCAGGCCGGTGGCCGCCAGGGCCGCCTGCGACAGCGCCAGGCCTGCGCACGACTTGATCGGATAGACCTGCAGCGAGGCGACCGTCAGCGCGCTGCTGCCATCGTCGAACTCGGAATCCACGGGGGAACAAGGCGAGGCATTCATGGTGGGCGAAGCATAGCGCGCACCGCCCCCTGGCGACGGGTTGCCGGCCACCGTGAACTTCTCACTTCTTCACTTTCAGGATTCCTCAGAGACTCTGCCCCGTCCTTCGATCCTTCAATTCAAGCAACGGAGCGCCTCTTCATGGACCCCATCCTCGGCATGATCTGTCTGTTCGCCTACCCCGTGGGCGGCCACTTCGAGCGCGAGCTGAGCGGCTGGCTGCCCTGCGACGGCCGCGTGCTGCAGATCGCCCAGAACCAGGCCCTGTTCGCCCTGATCGGCACGACCTATGGTGGCGATGGCCGCAGCACCTTCGGCCTGCCCAAGCTGACCTCGCCGGACCCGCACATGTCCTACAAGATCGCCGTGGAAGGCATCTTCCCGTCGACGAACTGAGATCGGAGCCGGGCGGGTGCGCCCGGGCTTCCTACAATCGGGCCCCATCATGCTGGCGCCCTCCTTCCCTTCCTCCCCGGCCGCGTCCGGTTCCGCCCCGACGCTCGACGTGCTGATCCGCGGCGGCGGCCCGGTCGGCACCAGCCTGGCGCTGGCGCTGTCGCGCGAGGGCCTGAAGGTCGGCCTGCTGGCCGCGCCGCCCCGGCGCGACGCAGCCCCCGATGTGCGCACCTACGCGCTCAACGCCGGCGCGGTGGCGCTGCTGCGCGAGCTGCGGGTCTGGGACGCGCTGCCCGAGGATGCGCGCACCGCGGTGAGCGACATGCAGATCCGCGGCGACGACGGCGGCGCGCTGGACTTCAGCGCCTGGCAGCAGGGCGTGGCCGAGCTGGCCTGGATCGTCGACGCCGCGGCGCTCGAGCAGGTGCTCGGCGAGGCGCTGCGCTTCGCGCCCCATGTGCAGCGGCTGACGCAGCCCGCGCCGGCGGCGCTGACCGCCATCTGCGAGGGCCGCGACTCCAGCACCCGCGAGGCGCTGGGCGCCGGCTTCGAGGCCTTTGCCTACGGCCACCTGGGCGTGGCGGCGCGGCTGGTCAGCGACCAGCCTCACCACGGCGTGGCGCGGCAGGGGTTCCGCCATCCGGACATCCTGGCGCTGCTGCCCTTCGACCGGCCGCAGCCGGGCCACGGCTACGGCCTGGTCTGGTCGCTGCCGCAGGCCGAGGCCGAGCAGGTGATGGCGCTGTCCGACGCCGACTTCGCCGCACGGCTGGAAGAGGCCACCGGCGGCGCTGCCGGCCGGCTCGAGCCGGTGTCGCCGCGCGCGGCCTGGCCGCTGCGGGTCGGGCAGGCCACGCGCTGGTGCGGCCCCGGCTGGGTGCTGCTGGGCGACGCGGCGCATGCGGTGCATCCGCTGGCCGGCCAGGGCCTGAACCTGGGCCTGGCCGACGTGCGCGTGCTGACACAGGTGCTGGTCGAGGCGCGGCGCACCGCGCCTTGGCGCCCGCTCGGCGACGAGCGCCTGCTGCGCCGCTACGCCCGCGAGCGCAGCGTGCCGACGCTGGCGATGAGCCGGCTGACCGACGGCCTGCTGCACCTGTTCGCGCAACCCGCGCCGCCGCTCAGGGAACTGCGCAACCACGGAATGACTCTGGTCCAGCAGCTCGGCCCGCTCAAGCGCTGGCTGACCGCCCGGGCGCTCGACGCCTGAGGCCCCGCCTCCCTCCCCCGACCCCGGTCGGACCTGCAAGGATGTCCACGATGTTTTCGCGCCCCGCCCTCTCCCGCCTGGCCTCTGGCCTGGTGGCCCTCGGTCTGCTTGCCGCCACGGCGGTCCAGGCCGACGAAGCCGACATCCGCAAGACCTTCGCCGAGCGCTTCCCCAACCTGCCCAGGATCGACGAGATCCGCCCGGCGCCGGTCGCCGGCCTGTGGGAGGTGCGCATCGGCACCGACGTGACCTACACCGATGCCAAGGGCGCCTACCTGATCCAGGGCTCGATCATCGACACCGCCACGCGCAAGGACCTGACGCAGGAGCGGGTCGACAAGCTGACCGCGATCGACTTCGCCTCGCTGCCGCTGAAGGACGCGGTGGTCTGGAAGAACGGCAACGGCAAGCGCCGCATCGCCGTCTTCGCCGACCCGAACTGCGGCTACTGCAAGCGCCTCGAAAAAGACCTGCTCAACGTCAAGGACGTGACCGTCTACACCTTCCTGATCCCGATCCTGGGCGGCGATTCGCCCGAGAAGTCGCGCTCGATCTGGTGCGCCAAGGACAGCACCGCCGCCTGGCGCGGCTGGATGGTCGACGGCACGGCGCCGCAGCGCCCGATGGGCCAGTGCGACGCCTCGGCGATCGAGCGCAATGCGGCGCTGGCGCGCAAGCACAAGGTCAACGGCACGCCGGCGATCGTCTTCGAGGACGGCACCCGCGCGCCCGGCGCGATTCCCGCCGCCGAGATCGAGCGTCGGCTGGCCGCGCTGGCGAAGTCCTGAACCGCGCCGGCTCACCCGAGCCGGTACTGGCAGATCCAGACCTGATCCAGCGCCGGGCAGACCAGCCTCGCGCAGCCCACCTCGCGGGCCGACGGCTCGACCAGCTGCTGATAGTGGCTGCAGATCCGGCCCGGGCGACAGCGCCCGGTCTCGGGGTCGAGGTCATCGACCTGCTGCGCCCACTGGTCGACCACATAGGCCGGATCGAGCGGCTGCATCGCGGTGCGGCCATCCTTCCAGCGGTAGGCGCTGGACCAGTACATGTTCTCGCCGATGTAGGGATCGGTGCTGGGCTGGGCATCGCAGGGCTGGCCGCGCCCGCGCTCGAGCTGCAGGGCCCAGTGGCCGGCAGCCCGCGCCATCTCGTCCGACCAGGCCAGCGGCAGCACGCCCGCATGGAGCCGCCACTCGTTGTGCCGCAGCAGCATCGCCTGACGGGCTTCGGTCGGCAGCACGGTGCGCTCGCCGACCTCCCCGCCTCCGCCCAGATTCGGCCCCCCCAGCCCCGCCCCCAGGCAGGGCACGCTGGACACGAACAGCAGGAAGGCGGACAGAAACGGACGCAGCAAGGGCACGGCAACTCTCTCGGGTCGGACGCGTTCGACGCGACAAGGCCCCCACTATAGTGATGAATTTATCAATTCAAGCTCACATCCCCCGAACGGACGGCCTGTGCGGCGTGGTAGGCCAACATGTCAGCGGTGCGTGAAGTGGGGCGGACGCTTCTCGAGGAAGGCGCCCATGCCCTCCTTCTGGTCGGCGCTGGAGAACAGCGCGTGGAACAGCCGGCGCTCGAACAGCAGGCCTTCCGACAGCGGCGACTCGAAGGCGCGGTCGATGCTTTCCTTGGTCGCCATCAGCGCCAGCAGCGAGTAGCCGCACATCGCCTCGGCGGCCTTGGCGGCCTCGGCGTGCAGCTCGGCCAGCGGCACGACCCGCGAGACCAGACCGGCGCGCTCGGCCTCGGCCGCGTCCATCATGCGGCCGGTCAGCGCCAGGTCCATCGCCTTGCTCTTGCCCACCGCGCGCGGCAGGCGCTGCGTGCCGCCGGCGCCGGGCAGGATGCCCAGCTTGATCTCCGGCTGGCCGAACCGGGCGTTGTCGGCCGCGATGATGAAGTCGCAGGCCA
>JAUPTP010000258.1 GCA_030918015.1 Pseudomonadota bacterium | reverse complement strand
CGGTGCCGGCGTGGCCGCCGCCGACGACGATGACGTCAAATTCCTGGGGGTAGAGCATCACGGGCTCCCTGAGATGGGGCCCGCGCGGGGCGCGCGGACAAACCTTCTATTCTAGGTTTGACCGCGTCCCGCGTCAGCATCAAGGGTGGATGGAATCGGGGCTGCGCATCGGGTGGCGTGCCAGCTCGGCGATCGCCTCGGGCACCTGGCGGCTCAGCGTGTCACGGCCTTCCGGCGAGCCGACCAGTTCCTGCTGTTGCGGCGTCAGCGTCTCGGGATCGCTGCCGAGCAGCACGATCGGCGTCAGCGCATCGGCCAGCTCGGCGTCGTCGAAGACGCGGTTCCAGTAGTCCGGCGCCATCGCGGTGCCCTGCAGGAAGCCGATGCACCACAGCTCGGCATCGACGATTTCCTGGACTTCCTCGCTGTCCTCGATGTCGACCTCGGCGATGCCGAACAGCGGCTCCAGGCCATCCGGGTCGGCGCGCAGCTGGCGGTCGATCGAGGCGAGATGGCGCAGCACCGACTGCGCGACCTTCTTCGTCTGCTTGCCGCTGCCGAAGGGGGCGATCTCGGGGTCGTCGCTGCCCCAGACCCGCGGGATCCAGACATTGGCGTCGGGCAGCGTGGGCGTCAGCAGCAGCGCGGTCAGGTAGCCGTCCAGGCTTTCCATGTCCGACACCGCATCCTCGGCGCTGATGCACGACAGCAGCTCGTCGAGCTCGTCCATCTCCTGCTCGGTCAGCGCGGGGTTGTCGATGGTGGGGTTGTACTGGGGCAATTTCACGGGTCTGGCCTTGCTGAAGGGAGGCCGCAGTGTGGCACGATCAGCTCACCATGGAATGCCGCCCCCGCTGCGCTGCCTGTTGCATCGCGCCCTCGATCTCCAGCCCGATTCCGGGCATGCCTCAAGGCAAGCCCGCTGGCGTGCCCTGCGTGCAGCTCGACGAGGACTTGCGCTGCCGTCTGTTCGGCCGACCGGAGCGGCCGGCGGTCTGCGGCGGCCTTCAGCCTGACGAGGACATGTGCGGCGACAGCCGCGAGCAGGCCCTGCGCTGGCTCGGGCACATGGAGGCGTTGACATGCCCGCCTGCGCCTGCCGCGCAGTGAAGCGGGAGCACGGCCAGGGTCAGTCGTTCGTCGTCCAGGAGCGCAGGAAGGCGCTCACCGCGCTCACGCCCTCGACTTTCTTCGCAGCCAGCATGGCCTCGTTGATGTCGTCGGTGTTGTGCACCCAGCCGGTCAGGTGCACGCGTCCGCCGGGCTGGACCTCGACGGTGATTTCGGGCTTGATCAGGTGGCTGTCCTGCAGCAGGGCGGTCTGCACCTGGCCTGCCAGCGCAGCCTCGTTGGCCGCCGGTGCGGCGTGGGCCGCGGGGAGGGCCAGCGCGCTGGTCAGGGCGATGGCGGAAAGCGTTTTCAGCAGAGCGGTCGTGTTCATTCTGGACTCCAAGCAGGGTTCCTGGTGGATCCGCCGGCGACCTGCCGGAAGCCGGTCAGATCGGGGAGCGGAATGGATGTCTCAGCGCCGAGATGTCTGTTGGTGTGCTCGGCGTGCGGCCGGGTTCTGTGCTTTACGAAGATTTTCTTGCAGTGCACAAATATATTCAGCTTGCTGAATGACTGGATGTGTCCTGGCGCCGCCACCGGGCCGGCGAGATGCCCAGCCGCTGGCTGAAGACATGGGTCAGGGCTGCGGCGGAGCCGTAACCCACGGCTGTGGCGACCTTTGCCACGGTCTGGCCCTGGCGCAGCAGCAGTCGCGCACGCCTCAGCCGCCAGTCGAGCAAATAGTCGCCCGGCGGCTGTCCCACCACCGTGGCGAAGCGTTCGGCCAGCATCGTGCGTGACAGACCCGCCAGGCGGGCCAGCCGGGCCAGGGTCCAGGGTTCCTCGGGCTGGCGATGCATGGCATCCAGCACGGGGTGCAGGACCGGATCGCCCAGTCCGGCCAGCAGGGTGCCGTGCTGCTTCCTGGCCAGAAGCAGCCGTTGCTGTAGCCACTGCAGCAGCAGCACCTCGATCAGGCGGGACTGCCGCAGCGCCGCAAGACAGCCCTCGTCACGGGTCTCCTCGGAGAGCAGGGCCAGGGTCGCCGCCATGTCGGAGGGCAGTTCCCGGCGTGCCAGCGTCAGTCGCGGTGGCAAGGCTGCCAGCACGGGGTTGAGCGCAGCGCTGCCGAAATCCACGCACGCCTCCAGCAGCTGCAGCGGCTGATCGCTCATCGGGCTCAGGCGATGACGCGCGGGCCTGGGCAGCCAGATCAGGACGGGCTGCAGCCATTGTTCGCGCGGCAGGGCCTCGCTGTCCGGGCCATGTCCCTCGATCTGGAGTGCGCCTCGCAACAGCAGCTGAAGCCGCCCGCCCAGGTCGGCCTCCTGCATCAGCGGGGCCCCGGACAGGTCCAGGGGCCTCAGGGGCTGTGCCGTCAGCGGAAACAGGGTCAGCAGGGCGCCCAAGGCATCAATCTGGGCTGATTTTCCGGACATCGTGGATTGAGCATCAATCAAGCTAATGGCTTTATTATTGATGAATCGTCCGGATGGGCCGAAATCAGCGCCGCGCTGCTTCAAAAGCGAGCAATCGGCGTTTGCGCTCCAGGCCGCCGGCATAGCCGGTCAGCGTGCCATCGCGGCCGACCAGGCGATGACACGGAATGAAGATCGACAGCGGGTTGCGGCCCGTGGCGCTGCCCACCGCGCGGGCGGCGCCTGGCTGGCCGAGGGCTGCGGCCAGCTCGCCGTAGCTGCAGGTGTCGCCATGCGCAATGCGCTGCAGCGCCTGCCAGGTGCGCTGCTGGAAAGCGCTGCCCTGCGGAGCCAGGGGCAGGTCGAATGCCTGTCGTCGGCCGGCGTGCCAGGCCAGCAGCTGATCCGCCGCCTCGCGCAGAAGCGGGTGCTGTTCATCGTGATGCCAGTGCGCCTGGGGGCCATCGAAATGGCGTTGTCCGACGAACCATGCGCCGGTCAGCGCCGGCCCGGCCGACGACAGGCCAGCAGCCAGGATCATCGGGCCCAGCGGGGTGTCCAGGGAACGCCAGGAGACAGGGGAGGGGGGCATGCTCATGCTGGCTTCCTTGTGGATAAGAGTGGGCGGCCCATCATCTTATCCACAGCACGGTGACCTGTTGACTGTGGATTTCTCGGTCCGCAGGCGGGCAGTTTCGAATGAACTTGTCCACAATGAAGACCTCAGTTGAAAAAGTCGATTTGTATTGTTCAAGTTATTGATTTGAAATGGAAATTCAATTTTCAATCACTGATTGACAACATCTTATGCACATGCTTGTCAACATGTTTATCCACAGGCTGACGGCTACTTGTAGGTCCCCAGCAGCAGGCTGGTCTCGGTCGTCGAGATGCCGTCGAGCAGCCGGACCGTGTTGAGCACCTGGTCGAAGGCCTGCAGGCTGTCGGTGCGCAGCTCGGCGATCAGGTCCCAGCGGCCGTTGGTGGTGTGCAGCGCCACCACGCTGGGGTGGCCGGTCAGCGCGTGGCGCACCTCGGCGGCGCGGTTGCCCTCCACCGCGATGCTCATCACCGCGCGGATCGCATGGCGCTCGACATCCGGGCGCAGCTGCACGGTGTAGCCGACGATCGTGCCCTCGCGCTCCAGCCTCGCGATGCGGTTCTGCACCGTGGCGCGGGTCACGCCCAGCGCCCGCGCCAGCGCCGCCACCGGCGTGCGGGCGTTGCGGCGCAGCAGCGCGATCAGCTTCAGGTCGGTCTCGTCCAGACTGGGTGTGCTCATGTTGCGCAATGGGGTGAGCTAAACGCTCGATTTTGCGAGCACTTCGATCGGTCTGTGCGCTTCTTTCTGGCTGCAGGCGCCGGAAAAATTCCAGGCATTGCACAACCTTTCCGGCAGGGGAGCCTCCACATGACCCGCTTCATCGACGTGGCCACGATGGCCGATCTGGTGGCCGAATGCGGCCTCGAGACCTTTCTCGGCGATCTGGCCGATGCGCTGGCGGCCGACTTCATGCGCTGGCCCGAGTTCGACAAGTCGGCCCGCGTGGCCAGCCATTCCGAGGTCGGCGTGATCGAGCTGATGCCGGCGGCCGACCGCCAGCGCTATGCCTTCAAGTACGTCAACGGCCACCCGTCCAACACCCGGCGCGGCCTCTACACGGTGATGGCCTTCGGCGTGCTGGCCGATGTCGACACCGGCTGGCCCGTGCTGCTGTCGGAGCTGACGCTGGCCACCGCGCTGCGCACCGCCGCGACCTCGCTGATGGCGGCGCGTGCGCTGGCGCGGCCGGGCGTGCGGCGCATGGCGCTGATCGGCAACGGCGCGCAGGCCGAGTTCCAGGCGCTGGCCTTCCACGCCCACCTGGGCATCGAGGAGATCGTCGCCTTCGATGTCGACCCGGCCGCGACCGACAAGCTGGTGCGCAACCTCGCGCAGGCCGCCCCCGGCCTGCGGGTGCGCCGCGCCGCCAGCACCCGCGAGGCGGTTCGCGGCGCCGACATCGTCACGACGATCACCGCCGACAAGACCCGCGCCACCATCCTGACGCCGGACCTGATCGAGCCTGGCATGCACCTCAACGCGGTCGGCGGCGACTGCCCCGGCAAGACCGAGCTGCACGCCGACGTGCTGCGCGCCGCCCGCGTCTTCGTCGAATACGAGCCGCAGACCCGCATCGAGGGCGACATCCAGCAGCTGCCGGCCGACTTTCCCGTCGTGGATCTCTGGCGGGTGCTGGCCGGCCAGGCCGAGGGCCGCCAGCGGGCGGA
>JAUPTP010000257.1 GCA_030918015.1 Pseudomonadota bacterium | reverse complement strand
GCCGAGCTCAATGCCGGCCTGCGGGTGCAGGCGCTGCAGCTGGTGCGCAGCATCGGCCGCAGCCTGTTCTCCGGCCTGTCGACGGTGGCCATCCTGTGGCTGGGCGCGCAGGCGGTGCTCGCGGGCGAGCTGACGCTGGGCATGCTGCTGGCCTTCACCGCCTACCGCACCCAGTTCGACGGCCGCATGACCGACCTGGTGATGAAGCTGCTGGAGCTGCGCCTGCTGCGCCTGGACGCCGAGCGTCTGGCCGACATCGTGCTCACGCCCACCGAGACCGAGGAGCAGGACGGCCGCGCCCCGCAGGGCCTGCCGCCGCCGGGCGCCGGCCAGCCGCTCGAGATCCGCTGCCAGGGCCTGCGCTTTCGCTACTCCGACCATGAACCCTTCGTCATCGACGGCCTGGATCTGGTGATTCCCGAGGGCCAGTGCGTGGCCGTCGTGGGGCCCTCGGGCGGGGGCAAGAGCACGCTGGTCAACCTGCTGCTGGGCGACCTGAAACCGGTCGAGGGCGAGATCCGCGTCGCCGGCGTGCCGCTGGCGCGCATCGGCCGCACGCCCTGGCGCGCCTGCGTCGGCGCGGTGATGCAGGACGATGCGCTCTTCGCCGGCACGCTGGCCGAGAACATCGCCTTCTTCGATCCGGAGCCCGACCTGGCGCGCATCGGCCTGTGCGCCGAGCTGGCGGCGATCCGCGAGGACATCGAGGCGATGCCGATGGGCCTGCACACCCTCGTCGGCGACATGGGCACGACGCTCTCGGGCGGGCAGAAGCAGCGCATCCTGCTGGCGCGCGCGCTCTACAAGGGCCCGCGGCTGCTGATCCTCGACGAGGCCACCAGCCACCTCGACGTGCAGCGCGAGGCCGGCGTCAACGCCGCGGTCGCGCGCATGGGCATCACCCGCATCGTCATCGCGCACCGCCCGGAGACGGTGGCCGCGGCCGAGCGGGTGGTGGCGCTGGAGGGCGGGCGCATCGTCTTCGACGGGCCGCCGGCGGCATGGCTGCGGCGCATGGGCAGCCGGCGCTGAAAACAGCCAAGGACCGCGAGGGCGGTCCTTGGCGCAGAACTCGAGAGCGGTCCGGCAGGCCGGGCCGCTTCGGGGTCAGATCAGCACTTGGGCTGCGGCTTGACCGGCTGGCTGGGGGCGCAGACGGTCGTGGTCTTGACCGGGAACAGGCAGCGCAGCAGGCCGCCGAGAAGCCAGAACGTGCCGCCGGAGACTGCCTTCAGTTCGTCTTTCTTCAGTTCACGCATGAGAGTTCCTTCCGTCTTGATGAGGTGATGGGCCCGCCCGGAACCGACGAGATCGACCGGTCGCGCAAAGGGCGTGGTGTGGAGCGCTGCGTGCAGTATTTAACGAATATTTACGTTTTGCAACATATGAGTGGCGACCGTTCCCCTGATCCCGCGGGGCTTAAGCTGCACTCAAGATTTCCGTCTCGGCCTCGGGGACGGCGTGCGAGCCGGTCATCTGCAGGGCGCCGGGCAGCAGCTCGATGTGGACCTGGCGCGTGGGCTCCTGCGGCTCGCCGTCGATGACGAGCTGCATCGGCTGCGCGCATTCCAGGCGCACCCGGCGCAGCGGGCGGGCCGGCGCGGGCTCGGGGCCGCCCAGCCGGTGCAGCCAGACCGGGCCGGGCAGGTCGCCGAGCAGGTGCAGCATCCGGTCGGTGATGCGCACCGGCGCCAGGCGTGGCGCGGGGTCGTGCTCTGACGGCATGGGCTGGGCATTGCACACCCGCAGCCGGCGCACCGCGCTGTCGAGCTCGGCGGGCTGGCGGTCGATCCACAGCGTCATCGGCTGCGTGGCCCGGATGCGGATCAGGCCGGCGAAATGGACCAGCGTGTGGTCGGTCTCGATCACGCCGACGTCGACCGGCGCGGTCGGGGCATGCAGCGCATGCAGCAGGCCCTGGCGCCAGTCGAGCTCGTCGAGGTGCAGGCTGCGCGCCACCGAGGTGCTGCGGCCCACGGCGACCAGGCCGGTGCGCAGGCCGCCCTTGAGCAGCGCCGGCAGCATCGCGTGCAGCGTGCCGTCGCCGCCGATCAGCGCGACGCGGGTGCGCGGCGCCAGGATGCTGAGCAGCGCGCGCGCCTCGGTCGACGTGGGCGCGCCCAGCAGCGGCACGCCCGGCGCATGCCGGGCCAGCCACGCCTGCATGGACGGGCGCAGCGTGGCGGCGCGGCCCCGGGCCGCGAGCGGATTGAGCAGCGCGACGGCCGAGGGCATCACGGCGCCGCGCGCTCCTGCGGATCAGTAGGTGTAGACGCCACGACCGCTCTTGCGTCCCAGCCAGCCGGCGGCGACATATTCCTTCAGCAGCGGGCAGGGCCGGTACTTGGAGTCGTTGAACTCCTCCATGTAGACGTCCATCACCGCCAGGCAGACATCCAGGCCGATCATGTCGGCCAGCGCCAGCGGCCCGATCGGCTGGTTGCAGCCCAGCTTCATGCCCGCGTCGATGTCCTCCGGCGAGGCCAGGCCTTCGGCCAGCACGAAGAAGGCCTCGTTGATCATCGGGATCAGGATGCGGTTGACCACGAAGCCCGGCGCGTTCTTCACCGTGATCGGCGACTTGCCCAGGCGGGTGGCCAGCTCATGCACCGCGGCGTGGGTGGCGTCGGAGGTCTGCAGGCCGCGGATGATCTCCACCAGCGCCATCATCGGCACCGGGTTGAAGAAGTGCATGCCGATGAAGCGGTCGGCGCGCTGGGTCTTGGCGGCCAGCTGGGTGATCGAGATCGAGCTGGTGTTGGTGGCGACGATCACTTGCGGCGCCAGCAGCGCGTCGAGCTGGCCGAGGATCTTGATCTTCAGCGCCTCGTTCTCGGTGGCGGCCTCGATGACCAGCTGCGCGGCCTTCAGGTCGTCGTAGCTCGTCGAGGGCTTGATGTGCGCCAGCGCGGCCGCCTTCTGCTCGGCCGTGAGCTTGTCCTTCTTGATCAGGCGGTCGAAGCTGCCGGCGATCGTGGCCAGGCCCTTCTGGACCGCCGCCTCGCTGATGTCGACCATGACGACGTCGAGACCGGCCTGCGCGCAGACCTGCGCGATGCCGTTGCCCATGGTGCCGGCGCCGATGATGCCGACGGTCTGGATGCTCATGTGGATGCTCCGCAAAAGTGAGAAGGGCGCGAACCCGCACCGGGTCCGGAAAAAGAACGCTCGTTCGATTCTGCTTGAGACCGCTCACGTCGGCCTGACGACGATCACACTTCTTAGAATCATGCCCTTGTCCGCGCCCGACCGCGCGCCGACCCGATCACATTTCCCCACCATGACCGACGCCCTCAACGCCCTGTCCAAATCGTTCGAACCGTCCCCCATCGAGGCCCGCTGGGCGCCGCAGTGGGAGGCCAGCGGCGTCTACGCGCCGACGCTCGATCCGGCCCGGCCGTCGTTCTGCATCCAGCTGCCGCCGCCCAACGTCACCGGCACGCTGCACATGGGCCATGCGTTCAACCAGACGATCATGGACTCGCTGGCGCGCTACCACCGCATGTCGGGCCACAACACGCTGTGGGTGCCCGGCACCGACCACGCCGGCATCGCCACGCAGATCGTCGTCGAGCGCCAGCTGCAGGAAAAGAAGATCAGCCGCCACGACCTCGGCCGCAAGAACTTCGTCGCCAAGGTCTGGGAGTGGAAGGCACAGTCGGGCGCCACCATCACGCAGCAGATGCGCCGCATGGGCGACTCGGTGAGCTGGTCGCACGAGTACTTCACGATGGACGACAAGCTCTCGAAGGTCGTCACCGAGACCTTCGTGCGCCTGCATGAGGAAGGCCTGATCTACCGCGGCAAGCGCCTGGTGAGCTGGGACCCGATCCTCAAATCCGCCGTCTCCGACCTGGAGGTCGAGAGCGAGGAGGAGAACGGCAGCCTCTGGCACATCCGCTACCCGGTCGACGGCTCGGACGAGTCGCTGGTGGTGGCGACGACCCGCCCCGAGACCCTGCTGGGCGACACCGCGGTGATGGTGCACCCGGAGGACGAGCGCTACACGCATCTCATCGGCAAGCAGGTGCGCCTGCCGATCACCGGCCGCCTGGTGCCGGTGATCGCCGACGCCTATGTCGACAAGGAATTCGGCACCGGCGTCGTCAAGGTCACGCCCGCGCATGACACCAACGACTACCAGGTCGGCCTGCGCCACGGCCTGCCGATGCTGACCATCTTCGACCTGGAGGCCAAGGTCAGCGCGCACGAAGCCGCCGACATTCCGGCCGGGTACGTCGGCCTGGACCGCTTCGTCGCGCGCAAGCAGATCGTCGCCACGCTGGAAGCCGAGGGCCTGCTGGTCGAGGTCAAGCCGCACAAGCTGATGGTGCCGCGCTGCGCCCGCACCGGCCAGGTGATCGAGCCGATGCTGACCGACCAGTGGTTCGTCGCGATGACCCAGGCCGGCGCCAACGGCAAGTCGATCGCCGAGGAAGCGATCGAGGCGGTCGATTCGGGCGACGTGAAGTTCGTGCCCGAGAACTGGGTCAACACCTACAACCAGTGGATGAAGAACATCCAGGACTGGTGCATCTCGCGCCAGCTCTGGTGGGGCCACCAGATCCCGGCGTGGTACGGCACGGAGGGCCAGCTCTTCGTCGCCCGCAGCGAGGAAGAAGCCCGCGAGAAGGCCGCCGCCGCCGGCTACACCGGCGATCTGAAGCGCGACGAGGACGTGCTCGACACCTGGTATTCGTCGGCGCTGGTGCCCTTCTCGACGCTCGGCTGGCCCGAGCAGACCCTCGAGCAGGACCTGTTCC
>JAUPTP010000256.1 GCA_030918015.1 Pseudomonadota bacterium | reverse complement strand
CTGGAACGTGCGCTCCACGCCTTCGCCGCTGGAGATCTTGCGGACGATGAAGTTGCTGTTCAGGCCACGGTTGCGGCGGGCGATCACGACGCCTTCGTAGGCCTGGACGCGCTTGCGGGTGCCTTCGACGACGTTGACGCTGACGATCACCGTGTCGCCAGGGGCGAACTCGGGGATGGTCTTGTTGAGACGAGCGATTTCTTCTTGCTCGAGCTGACGGATCAGATCCATGGGGGGCTCCTGAGATCGTGCGCGGCAAGGGCAGCGCACCGTGTCGGAACGCCGTCAGCCTTCTGGCAGAGGATCAAAACCTGAGATTATAGCACGAGGCCGGCCAGAAACAGCTCGTCGGCGCGACTGAGCTGACCGGCGGCGCGGGCGGCCTCGATCAGGTCGGGCCGGCGACGGGCGGTGATGGCCAGCTGCTGCTCGCGCCGCCAGCGCCGGATGCGGGCGTGGTGGCCCGACATCAGCACCTCGGGCACCGCGTCGTCGCCCAGGCGCTCGGGGCGGCTGTAGTGCGGACAGTCGAGCAGGCCGTCGGAGAAGCTGTCCTGCTCGTGCGAGGCGGCGTCGTGCAGCACGCCGGGCTGCAGCCGCGTGACCGCATCGAGCAGCGTCAGCGCCGGCAGCTCGCCACCCGACAGCACGAAGTCGCCCAGGCTGATCTCCTCGTCGACATGGCGATCGACGAAGCGCTGGTCGATGCCCTCGTAGCGGCCGCACAGCAGCACCGCGCCGGGCGAGGCCGCCAGGCGCTGCACGCGGGCCTGGGTCAGCGGCGCGCCGGCCGGGCTGAACAGGATCACCGGCGCGCGCGCGTCTTCGGGCTCGGCGCGGTCGGCACGCAGCGCCGCCAGCGCCCGCTCCAGCGGCTCGACCAGCATGACCATGCCCGGGCCGCCACCGTAGGGCCGGTCATCGACCCGGCGGTAGTTGTCGTCGGCGAAGTCGCGCAGCGGCCACAGCCGCACGTCGACCTGGCGCGTCGCGTAGGCGCGGCGGGTCACGCCGACCTTCATGAACGGGTCGAACAGCTCGGGGAAGAGGGTCAGGACGTCGAAGCGCATGCCATCCGGTCCGGCACGCGGCGCCCGCGCGACGGCAAGTCAGTAGTCGAGGCCCCAGTCGGCGGTGATGCGCCGTCCGGGCAGGTCGACGCCATCGATGTAGGCGGCGACGAAGGGAATCATGCGCTCGACGGTGCACGCCTTGCCGGCGGCATCGGTCGAGGCCTGCTCGAGCCGCATCACGCAGTGCGGCCCGGTGTCGATCATCTCGGCGACAGTGCCCAGCGGCTCGCCTTCGCGGTTGACGACCTCCAGGCCGATCAGGTCGACCCAGTAGTATTCGCCATCATCGGTCGACGGGAAGCTCGCCCGCGACACGAAGATGCGGGCGCCCTTGAGCGCCTCGGCACCATTGCGGTCGGCGACTTCGCGCACCGACGCGACGATGCCGTCGCCATGCTCCTTGGCCAGCGTCACATGCAGCAGGCGCGGCAGCGGCGGCGCATCCTTCGGACGCGGCTTGCCCGGCGGCGGCTGCAGGAACCAGTGGCGCGTGGAGAAGAGCGCCTGGGGATCGGCGGCATGGGGCTGCACACGCAGCCAGCCCTTGATGCCCCAGGCATCCTGCACCCGCGCGACCTCGACGGCGTCATCGGGCCAGGCCACGTCGTCGTCGTGAAGTCGCGTGTTCATCGGAGTCGGTTCAGATCAGACGAGAGGTGCAGGAAAGACCGGTCGGACCGGATCTCAGGCGGCAGCGGCCGGAGCGACGGCAGCGCCCTTGGCCTGCTTGATCAGGCGGTCGACGGTCGGCGACATCTGGGCGCCGACACCGGTCCAGTACTCGACGCGGTCGAAGGCGACGCGCAGGGCTTCGGCCTGGCCGGAAGCGACCGGGTTGTAGAAGCCGACGCGCTCGATGAAGCGGCCGTCACGGCGCTCGGCCTTGGCAGCGACGACGATGTTGTAGAACGGGCGCTTCTTGGAGCCGCCGCGGGACAGACGAATCACGACCATGATGTTTCCTCGATCAGAAGGTGTCAGGTTCGGGGCGCAGGAACCGGTGCCCCGGAATGACCGGTTGATCCACAGGACCGGGAGACACGCAGGCCGGCAGATCGAAGGGACGAATGCAATGCAATCAGGCTTCTCCCGGCCCCGTTAGATACGTGCTGCGTGGCATGCTGCCGATCAGCCGTCGCCGGAAAACCCGAGATTATAAGCTGCCTTCGATGACCCAGACACAGATTCGCCCGCGTCTTGCTGCACGCCCGCGCTCGAAGACCGCCGCGACATGGATCGCCTTGCTGGGCGGCGGCTTCGGTCTGCACCGGTTCGCGCGCCACGGCCTGCGCGATCCGTGGGGCTGGCTGCACCTGCTCGGCGCGCTGGCGGGCCTGGCGGGCCTGCAGCGGCTGCGGGCCTTCGGCATCGATGACGCCAGCGCGGCCTGGATGCTGCCGCTGGGCGGACTGTCTTTCGCCGCTGCAGCGCTGGCGGCCATCGTGACCGGCCTGACGCCGGACGAGCGCTGGGACGCCCGCCACAACGCCGACCATCCCGAAGGCACGCCGCCCAGCGGCTGGGCCGCGGTGCTGGGCGTGATCGCGGCCCTGCTGCTGGGCGCGACCGTGCTGATGTCGTCGATCGCCTTCGGCCTGCAGCGCTGGTTCGAGGTGCAGGCCGAGGCCGACCGGAGCGCGGATCAGAGGATCAGCGTGCCCAGGAAGTAGGAGCCCGCGGCGACGGCGGCCGAGGCGGGAATCGTGAAGATCCACGCCCAGACGATGTTGCCGGCCACGCCCCAGCGCACGGCCGAGGCCCGCTGGGTGGAGCCCACGCCGACGATGGCGCCGGTGATGGTGTGGGTGGTCGACACCGGCACGCCCAGCCAGGAGGCCAGGAACAGCGTCATCGCCCCACCCGTCTCGGCGCAGAAACCGCCGACCGGCTTGAGCTTGGTGATCTTCTGGCCCATGGTCTTGACGATGCGCCAGCCGCCGAACATCGTGCCCAGGCCGATGGCGATGTAGCACGACCAGATCACCCAGGCCGGCGGCATCGCATCGGACGCATTGGCGTAGCCGGTGGCGATCAGCAGCATCCAGATGATGCCGATGGTCTTCTGCGCGTCGTTGCCGCCGTGACCCAGGCTGTACAGACCGGCCGACACGAGCTGCAGGCGCCGGAACCAGTTGTCGATGCGGATCGGCGTGCTGCGCCGGAAGATCCACGCCACCACCACCATCAGCAGCGAGCCCAGGATGAAGCCCAGCGTGGGCGACACCAGGATGAAGGCCACCGTCTTCCAGATGCCCGCGCCGATCAGCGCGTCCAGTCCGGCCTTGGCGGTCACCGAGCCGACGATGCCGCCGATCAGCGCATGCGACGAGCTCGACGGGATGCCGTAGAACCAGGTGACCACGTTCCAGGTGATCGCCCCGACCAGCGCGCCGAAGACGACGTGATAGTCGACGATGCCCGGCTCGACGATGCCCTTGCCGACCGTGGCGGCGATCTTCAGATGGAAGATGCCGATCGCGACGAAGTTGAAGAAGGCGGCGAACAGCACCGCCTGCTGCGGCTTGAGCACGCCGGTGGACACCACCGTGGCGATGGAGTTGGCCGCGTCGTGGAAGCCGTTCATGAAGTCGAACAGCAGTGCCAGAACGACCAGCAGCACCACCACCCAGAGACTGACCTGAATGCCGTCCATGATGATCGGATCAGGAGTTCTCGAGGACGATGCCCTCGATCAGGTTCGCCACATCCTCGCACTTGTCGGTGATCGACTCGAGCATCTCGTAGATGGCCTTGAGCTTGATGAGCTCGCGCATGTCCTGCTCCTCGCGGAACAGGCGCGACATCGCCGAGCGCATCACCCGGTCGGCATCGGATTCGAGGCGGTCGATCTCCTCGCAGGTCTTGACGGTGGCCTCGGCGACGCTGTGGTCGCTGAGCTTGCCCAGCAGCGAGACGGCATGCGCGACGCGCTCGCCGCACTTGGCCGCCAGGTCGCCCAGGCGCAGCACCTCCTCGGTGATCTGGCGCACGTCATAGAGCGCCAGCGTCTCGGAGACGTCCTGGAACAGGTCCAGCACATCGTCCATCGCGTTGATCAGGCCGTGGATCTGCTCGCGGTCGATCGGGGTGATGAAGGTCTTGTGCAGCAGGCGGTTGACCTCGGCGGTCACCTTGTCGGCCGCATGCTCGGCCGCGTCCACCTCGGCGGCATACTTCTCGCGCAGGTAGGTGTCGCCGTAGTTCTGAAGCAGGCCCATGAACGAGCGGGAACCGGCGACCATCGCCTCGCCGTGCTTGTTGAACAGTTCGAAGAAATTGCCTTCGCGCGGCAGCAGCTTGCCGAACAGCATGTTGTGGACTCCAGGGGGGGAGAAAGCGACAGAGACGGTCGGGGGGTGACCGAATGCCCGCCGGGCGGCGGCAACCTGTCACGGGGTTGTCATGATTGGAAACGTCGGAGTGTATCCGCAGTCGGGAACACGCCGGCAACGTTTCAATCGCCCCGGCGCTCGAGTCCCTGCTCGCGGGCGAGCCGTTCTGAAAGAGCCTGCAGCGCCGGCACCGTGAAGCCCGGCGGCAGGGGCAGAGCGACCTCCAGCCGCTCGTGCAGCTCCAGCAGCGGCAGCAGCACGAAGGCGCGCTGGGTCAGTCGCGGGTGCGGCAGCAGCAGCACCGGATCGTCGCTGGCCAGGTCGTCGACCAGCAGCACATCGAGGTCGAGCGTGCGCGG
>JAUPTP010000255.1 GCA_030918015.1 Pseudomonadota bacterium | reverse complement strand
CCGTCCAGGTGTCCTCGTCGAGGTAGTAGCGGCGCTTGGGCGAGACATGGCGCTTGCCCGCGGCCAGCGTGGCCTCGACCACCCAGACGCGGTGCAGCTCCCAGCGCATCGCGTCGGACTTCAGGTGATGCTTCTCCAGCGCCTTGTCCTCCGGCGTGGCCAGCAGCCGGTTGCCGTTGTAGGGGATCAGCATCTCCTTCTTGCCGACGAGCTTCCAGTCGAAGCGGTCGAGGCGGCCGTTGAAGACGTCGGTCTGGTCGAACATCGAGATGCCGGCGCTGGCCGGCGTGGGCGTGTCGCAGCAGGCGTTGGGCACCTTGCGCACCCGGCGCTGGCCGGTGATGTAGGCCCAGACCTGGGTCTTGTCGCCGTTGACATGGTCGCGCCCGACGACGCCCTCGCCCGCACGCAGCGGCGGGCCGGAGTTGATCAGGCGGATCGACCAGTGCTGGCCGTCGAACTTGTCGGCGCTGCCGTCCTTGAAGTAGTAGGGCATCTGGAAGTCGCCCGAGGCGATCGCGGTGACGACATGCTTGCCGTCGGCCGTGCCCTGGATGCCCTTGACCGCCACATGCCAGGCCTCGCCGCGCCAGCGCAGCGAGTGGTTCCACATCGCCTCGGCGCCGCTCTTCGGGATCGGGAAGGGGATGCCGCCGTAGGCGCCGGCCGGCATCAGGTCCTTCAGCTCGGCCTTGACCGCGTTGCGCGCGGTGTTGTCGTAGACCCACTGCGGGGCCGCGGCGGTGCGGTGCGAGGGGTAGACGTTCAGGAAGAAGGTGTCGGGGTACTTCTTCAGCATCGCCCGCACGCCGTCGGTCAGCTTCTCGGCATGCTGGTCGGCGTTCTTGGCCGTCACCTGCAGGATCGGCTTCTCGGCGGCGAACGGGTCCGGGCGCTTGCCGCCGTTCTTGAAGCCGGCGATGGCGGTGGTGTGGCCGCCCGACCAGGCGGGGATGCTGCCGTCCTTGTTGCCGGCGCGCTCGGCGCCGAAGGGGGTCAGCTCGGTCTTCAGGCGCTCGGCGTCCTGGGCGGAGACGGCGCTCCAGGCCAGCGGGGCGGCCAGCAGGCCGGCGATCAGCGCCGCCAGCGGCGCGCGCTTCGGAAAAGGCTTCGACATGGAAAGACTCCGGAAATTCGGGGCGATCGGAAAGATCGGGGCGATCGGAAAGATCGGGGACGTCGTGGGCTCAGAACGTGCGGCGCACGCTGACGGAGAGGTAGTCGCGGTCGGCGTAGTACTGCTTGAACAGGCGGTGGTTGCTGCCGTCGCTGCTCAGGCCGATGAAGGGGGCGGCCGCGCCGATGTAGTGGGTGTAGTTCGCGCTGAAGCGCCAGACGTCCAGGTAGGAGCCGTTCAGGCCGATGCTGATGTCGCCGGTGTCCTGCCCCATGAAGGCGCCGACGGTGCGCGAGTTGCCGTGCAGGCCGTAGCCGATGCCGATGGGCACGCTCAGGTCCAGGCCCGGCAGCACCTGGCGGTACTTGGGCTCGTAGACCATGCGGATGTTGACCGCGTCGCGCGTCGAGTTGGGGTTGATCGCCGCCGCATTGCGCGTCACCGACAGCGCCCGGTTGAAGGCGATCTCGCCGACGAAGTCGGCCTCGTTGGCCAGCCAGTTGCGCCCGATGCTGGCGATCCAGCTGACCTGGCCGTGCAGCGAGCGCCCCACCGCATAGAGCGGGTTGTCGCTGGTGTTGCCGGTGCCGGTCGTGTCGACGACGGCGTCGCTGTCGAAGGGCGTGTTCCAGCGGTGCGAGAGCTCGCCGGCGACGTTGACGTTGCCGAAGGTGGTGCTGAAGCCCAGGCCCAGCGCCTTGATGCCCTCGTGGAAGGCCCACTGGTAGGTGCCCACATGCACGCCGTTGGCGTCCACCGTCGGCGTCGCGCCCGGGCGCAGGTACAGGCCCGATGGGCCGTGGTCGTTCCACTGCGCCGCCACCACGCTGTAGTCGACCTCGCCCACGTGGAAGCGCATCTGCGCGCCCCACTGGCCCCGCTTGGCCGGGGTGATGTCGGCGCCGCGGTCGAAGGCCACCGCGCCGACCGGGCTGCTGCCGACGATCAGCCGCTCGCCGCCGGTGCCCAGCGCGTCCATGAAGCTGAAGTAGCTGCCCGAGGCCGGCAGCCGGTCGGCCTTCCAGTCGAGCATGTAGTAGCCGCCCAGGCTGACATCCGAGCCCAGCTGCGTCTGCGCCGAGATCTGGTTGACCGGCATCATGAACTCCTTGAACTGGGAGTTCGGGACGGTGGCGGCCTTCACCACGTCGATCGGGGCCTGCGCCGCGGCCATGCCGTTGGCGCCGAGCATGAAGCTCTCGCCGTAGAGCAGCGTGTGCTTGCCCACCCGCACCGTCGTGGGCAGGCCACCCGCATCGAACTTGCCGAAGACATAGGCGTCGAGCACCTCGGCATCGCCGCCCTGCAGCCGGCGGGTGTCACGGGTGAAGGTGCCCGCCGGCACCGAGACCGGGTTGACGGTCGAGGCCGAGCTGTTGTCGTTGGCGCGGTGGTAGACCTCGTCATACCAGCCCGCGCCGGACACCCGCAGGCCCAGGTTGCCGTAGCGCACGTCGACCTCGCTGAGCGCGTCGACCCGGTTCGAGACCCGCCCGCGCGAGAAGTTGCGGCTGCCGTCGTCGGTGTTGGGGAAGTAGGTGGCGCCCGAGGCGTCGTAGTTGCTGCCGCCCACGATCGCGTTCGAGGCGGCGCGGGTGCGGAAGCCCGCGCTGTACTTGAGCGTGGTGTCCCACAGGATCTTGAGGTCGGGCACGCCGGTCTCGACCTCGAAGGCCTGGGCCGACGGGCTCAGGCTGGCGGCGAGCAGCGTCAGGACAGCCGCCTGGCGGACCGGCGAGATCCGCCGGCGCAGCGGCAGGGAGCAGGGAAAGGGCGTCACGGTTGTCTCCTGGGGTTCTCGGAAAGCGGCGCTCTGTGTCGCCGTGGAAGGCCCGGGGGCGGGCTCGGTTCAGCCCGTGGCGGGCCGGTGGCGCAGCGAGGCATCAGGGTGTTCCCTGATCTCTTCTGGCGCTTTTGTCGTTCTTCTGCTGTTTCTTTTCTTGATCTGTCGCAATCCTAAGAAACGTGGCGCTGGGCGTGAATCAGATTGTCTTGACGGTTGCTTTCGATAGAATCGAAAGATCAATCAACAAAAGACGACCGCATCGCAGCATGAGACTCGGCCATTTCGATCTGAACCTGTTCGTGACGCTCGATGCGCTGCTGGAGACGCGCAGCATCAGCCGGGCGGCCGAGCGGCTGCACATCGGCGCTTCGGCCACCTCCAGCGCGCTGGGCCGGCTGCGGGAGCATTTCAAGGACGAGCTGCTGGTGCAGGTGGGCCGGCGCATGGAGCTCACGCCGCTGGCCGAGACGCTGCGCCAGCCGGT
Source organism: Pseudomonadota bacterium (assembly GCA_030918015.1). GTDB lineage: Bacteria > Pseudomonadota > Gammaproteobacteria > Burkholderiales > Burkholderiaceae_C > Sphaerotilus. Next base: position 1,378 of record JAUPTP010000255.1, on the reverse strand, counting down.
GCGCGATGTGCTGCTGCGCTCGCAGGCCACGCTGGCCACGCGTTCGGACTTCGATCCCTCGCGGGCGATGCGGCGCTTCGTCATCAACGCGTCCGACTACGCCACCACCGTGCTGCTGGCGCCGCTGGCCGCGCAGCTGGAACAGGTGGCCCCCGGCGTGACGCTCGACATCGTGAGCCTGGGCAACTACAACCTCGAGCAGCTCGAGCGCGGCGAGGTGGACCTGGCGATCTACCCGGAGCGCAATGCCAGTCCGGACCACCCGCATCAGCCGGTGTTCGAGGACCGCTTCTGCTGCCTGGTCTGGCAGGACCATGTGCTGCCCCCCGAGGGGCTGAGCTTCGCGCACTACATGCGCTCGCGGCATGTCACGGCCCAGTTCGGCGACCAGCGCATCGCCAGCTTCGAGAGCTGGTTCACCTCGACGCACGGCATGGCGCGCGACATCGCCATCACCGCCAGCAGCTTCAACGCGCTGCCGGCGCTGGTGGTGGGCACCCAGCGCATCGTGACGATCCAGCACCGCCTGGCGCAGCTCTACGCGAGCCTGATGCCGCTGCGCATGCTGCCCACGCCCTTCGAGATGCCGACACTGCGCTTGGTCATGCAATGGACCCACCACCAGGAGCACGACATGGCGCACGCCTGGCTGCGCCAGCAGCTGCTCGAGACGGCCGCGGCGCTGGGTGCGCCCGGCGGCGACTGAGCCGGGCGCCTCGCCCTCAGCGGCTGCGGCCCTTGTGCAGCAGGCCCACCAGCAGGGCCAGCACGCCCAGGCCGGTCAGCACCAGGCCCTCCAGCCCGATCGCCTGCACCCGCGCGCCGCCCAGCTCCTTCTCGAGCGCGACGATCAGCACCGGGTTGATGAACATGCCGAAGAACTGGCAGGACTGGTAGGCCCCGGTGCCCATGCCGCGGCGCGAGACCGGCAGGTCGCGCATGTTCCAGGTCACCATGGCCGGCAGCAGGATGCCGCAGCCCAGGCCGTTGATCAGGCCGGCCGTGGTCAGCACGGTGTAGTCGTGCGCATGTTCCATCATCACGAAGCCGGCGCCGGCGATCAGCGCGCCGATCGCCAGCTGGAAGGGCACCTTCAGCTTCGCGCCGATCACCCAGCCGAACAGCAGGGTGCCGCTGATCACGCCCAGGCTGTTGATCGCATAGGCCATGCCGATCTGCGCCGGCGACTGCACGCCGATGGCCCCATGCAGATAGCCGAAATGCACCGGCACCGTCAGGAACACCAGGCCCAGCACCACCGCCAGCAGGCAGACGAAGACCAGCTGCCGGGGGCGGAAGGACATCGTGTCGTGCTCGAACTGGGCCTGGGTCATGCTCGCCCGTGTGCGCGGCTCCCACAGGAAGACCGCCATCAGGG
>JAUPTP010000254.1 GCA_030918015.1 Pseudomonadota bacterium | reverse complement strand
TCCCCCAGCCTCGCGGCCATCACATCCTGACGTTCAACGCCAGCGTGGCAGAGCGAGGTGCCCCCGGCGAGAACATCGCCTGCGCACTGCCTGCGGGCCAGAAAAAGCTGTCATACCAGGCATAGGCCTGCTGGCGATTGGCGAGATTGCGCACCTGCAAGTCGACGCTGATCTGACTCGACAACGCTCGGCGCACGCTCAGATCGAACAGCACATGGGCGCCATGCTTGCCCTGCGCATTCAGGTCGTCGATGTAGTAGCTGCCCTGGGCGCGGCCCTGCAGCGTCAGGCGCCACTGGGCGTCCGGGCTGTATTCGATGCCGAGATTGGAGAGGTGGCGCGGCGTCGAGAACACCTCCTTGCCCGCCAGCGACACGCCGCTGGCGGTGTAGGCCTGCACCACCCGCGCCTCCTGCAGCGAGTGCGAGGCCCACAGGCGCAGCTGCTCGCTGGCGCGCAGCGTCGCCTGCAGGTCCAGGCCCTGGCGGCGGGTGCGGCCCAGGCCGACGGTGGTGCCGGTGCTGGGCATGTTGGCGACCTCGTCGGTGGCGTCCTGCCGCCACAGCGCCACCCGTGTCTCCAGCCCGTCCAGCAGCGCGAGCTTCACGCCCAGCTCCTGCCCGGTGTTGATCGAGGCGCCGAAGGGCGTCTGCGAGGCCGAGGTCAGATAGGCCGGCGCCCGCGAGCCGGTCAGGATCTGGAAGGTGCGGCCCCAGTTGGCATAGACGCTGGTCGAGGCCGAGGGGCTCCAGATCATGCTGAACTTGGGCTGGTTGATGTGGCCGTGGTCCTGCAGGCTGCCGCGCAGGCCGCTGGTGTTGATCAGGGTGTCGCCCCGGAAGCGGTCGATGCGCCAGCCCGGCACCAGCCGCAGCGTCGGCGTGGCCTGGACCAGCGCCTGCACGAAGACAGCGCTGTTGTCGAGCGAGTAGCTGTCGTCGTTGGAGGTGGTGGTCGGCTGGCTGAAATCGGTCGGCAGCGCGTAGGCGTAGCGCCAGCGCTGGTAGTGGTTGCGCTGGCGCTCGAGCTGCACGCCGCCGTCGAGCGTCAGCTGCGCGCTGGCGCGCCAGGTCAGCCGGCCGGACAGGCCGTTCTGCTCCTCGTCCCAGACCCGGCGCTGGCGCGGGCTGTTGCCCAGACCGCTGTTGCCGGTGAAGGTGACGCGGCGATCGTCCTGGTAGATGTTGTTGTAGAGCCGGCCCGACAGGTGCAGATCGGGGCGGATCTTCCAGTCCAGATGCACGCTGGCCTGGCGCATGTCGCGGGTGTCGCCGTCGTTGGCGTTGTGCGCGAAGCTCTGCCAGCGGTCCGCGGCCATCTGTGCCGCGGTCATGAAGCCCGGCTCCTCGGCCCGCTGCGCCGACAGACGCGCGATCAGGCCCAGCCGCAGGTCGCCGCTCGGCGAGGACAGGAACCACTTGCCGCCGACCGCCTGCCGCTCCGACGCCGAGTGCGTCCGGTAGCCGTCGGAATGCTGGTGGCCGACGAAGTAGTTCTGCGCGAAGCCGTCGGCCTCCTGCCCGAACGCGATCTGGACCTCGCGGGTCGAGAAGCTGCCCGCGCTCAGCCGTGCCTCGCCGTAGTTGCCGCCCTGGCGGGTCACCACATCGATGCTGCCGCCGATCGCATGCAGGCCGTGGCGCGGATCATTGGTGCCGCGCACCACCTCAATGCTGTCGATGTCCAGCGGGAACACCATGTCGATGAAGCGCTGGTTGCCGCTGTTGACATTGCTCGGAATGCCGTCGATCAGCACCTTGATGCCGTTGATGTAGCCCTCGCCGTTGAAGGCGCGGAAGGTCGGCTTGCCCGACTCGGCGCCCATGCGGGTCTCGGTGAGCTGGATGCCGGGCAGCAGGCCGAGCAGTTCCCAGCTCTGCGCGACGTTGCGATCCTCGATGCGGTCAGATCCAAGGATGTCGACCGAAGTCAGCACCTGGCGGGTCTTCAAGGGCCCACGGGCATCGCTGCGCCCCGTGACGCTCACCTCGCCAAGCACGATCACCGGCTCGTCGGAAGCCCACGCTGCCGCGGCCCGTCCTCCCAGCAAGGTCAGGACCAACAAAGTTTTGAGAAAGAAGGGAGGGCAAGGTCTAGGCATCACGGATTCGCAAGGGCTGCTCTGGTGAAGCCAGGATTCTATTTAACGATATCGAATTATCAATATCTTTCCATCAGAACCGCCAGTCCATCCCGATCTGCAGCGTGCGGCCCTGGGCGCTGGCGTAGCGCGGATCGAAGCCGAGCATGTGCGCGCCGGTGCTGCGCAGCGACAGGGGCGGCGCGCGGTCGAGCAGGTTGAGCACCGCCAGCGTCAGCGTCAGGTCGCGCTGCGGCTGCCAGCGGCTGCTCCAGTCCAGCGTCCAGTGCGAGGCCACGCGGCGCTCGATGCCGACGCATTCCAGCCCGTCGGCGCTGGTGACGGCGCATTCGGCCTCGGTGTGCGGCATGTCCTGGTAGCCGCTGCGCCAGTTCACCCGCGCCTGATGCGACCAGCCGCCGCGCTCCAGCGTGGCCGAGAGCGCGATCACATGGCGGAAGGCCACCTGATCGTCGAGGCCGAAGCGCCCCAGGCTGGAGGCCCACTCGCCCTCGGTGCCCGGCACGGTGTAGCGCGAGCGCAGCAGCCAGGTGCCCTCGAGCCGGTGCGTCAGCCGGCCCCAGGGCGTGGCGTGGCGCAGGTGCGCCTGCCAGTCGATGCCGCGCTGCTCCACCTGGCCGATGTTGACCGGCATCAGCCGCAGCGCCAGCACCTGGGCGCCGGTGGCCGCGCTGTCCTTGACCGCATAGAAGCGGGCGTAGCGCACCGGGTCGGCGATGATGAGCCGCTCGCTGATCTGCTGCACCGCGTCGCGGATGCGCACCGACCACAGGTCGGCGCCGAAGCCCGCGTCGGCCGAGGGCTCCAGGCGCAGGCCGGCCGACCAGTGGGCCGAGCGCTCGGGCTTGAGCTCGGCATTGCCGCTGCGCAGCAGGTCGATCTGGCTGCTGCCCGGCCAGCACAGGCCGGCGTAGGGATGCGCGCCCAGGCCGTTGGCCGCGGTGAAGGGGCAGGCGTAGCTGCCGCTGGTCACGCCGTAGTCCTGCTCGGCGCCGGCCACCTGCAGCAGGTCGGGGGCGCGAAAGCCGGTGCCGGCCGCGGCGCGCCACATCAGCCCGGTCGACGGCTGCCAGCGCCAGCCCAGCCGGCCGGTGGACTGGCGGGCCGCCTGGCCGATCTCGCGGCCGCTCTGGTGGTCGTGCACCGGGCCGATCCGGTCCAGGCGCAGCGAGATGTCGAGCTGCGCGCGCGGCGCCAGCGGCAGCGCCAGCTCGCCATAGGCGCCGGCGCTGTCGCGGCTCAGGTCGGCGGCGGTCTGCGCCTCGCCCGACAGCAGCGCGCCGCTGCGCGCGGTGTCCGACAGCGTGCGGCTCCAGCCGCTGCGCCGCCACTCCGCGCCCAGGCCGAGCTGGGCCGGGCCGCCCGGCAGTTCGCCCAGCACGGTCGAGCCGCCGCTCTCCAGGCCGATCAGGTGGGTGCGCGAGGTGTCATAGCGCCCGCGCCAGCCGGCCTCGGAGAGCGCCGCCAGCCCGGTCGCGTCCTGGCGGGTGGCGAAGGGGTCGAGCCGCCCGTCGGCCAGCGCCGCCTGGAAGGGCGCGGCCAGCAGCCAGCCCTCGCGCAGGTCCTGGCGCTGCTCGTGCAGCGACAGCAGCGCGCGGGTGCGCAGCTGCCAGCCGGCGGCCTCGCCGTCCAGGCCGGCGCCGAGGTGGGTGCGGCGGTTGCGGTAGTCGACCACCCGCGGCCCCGCATCCTGCAGCCGCCAGCTCACCACCGCGCCGTCCAGGCCGCCCAGCTGCTCCTGCGTGAGCCACGGCGCCACGCTGCGGGCGAAGGCGGCCGAGCCGGTGTCGAGCGCGACATCGGTCGGGTATGGCGCCACCGTGGCGCGGGTCAGCGTGTCGCGCCAGAGCGCCGTGCCGCGCAGCGTCCAGCCGCTCTCGAGCCGGCGCGAGCCGTCGAGCGTCAGGCCGGCGCTCTGGGTCTGCGGCGCCACGTCCACGGTCGAGGCGTAGTCGTAGTAGCACAGGCCGCCGGCCTCGAGGTGGCCGCTGCCGCAGCCGCCGCTGGCCAGCAGGCCGGGGTTGAGCCAGGCGGTCTGGGCCTGGCCAGCCGCATCGGTGTAGCCGACGGCGACATTGGCCGGCACGCTGCGCATCGAACCGTTGAAGAACAGCAGATCGCGCCCCTGCGCGTCGCGGAAGCGGATCAGGCCGGTCGAGGAGATCTCGCGCTGCGAGGCGCGGATCGCCTGGGCGCGCGCGAGCTCCAGCGTCCACGACAGCGTGCCGCCGTCGCGCCGCTCATCGCCCCAGCCCTGCGAGAGCGAGGCGCTCCAGCCCTGGCCGCCGCCCTGCAGCGGCTGCAGCGCCCGCGCCGAGAGCTGCAGCGGCCGCTCGCCGCGGCGCAGGATCAGGTTGACCACGCCGCCGATCGCGTCGGCGCCATAGAGCGCCGAGGCGCCGTCGCTCAGGATCTCGATGCGCTCGAGCGCGGCCAGCGGCAGCGTGCCCAGGTCGACCACCGAGCCGGAATCGGCCGGCGCCAGGCGCTGGCCGTCGAGCAGCACCAGCGTGTAGCGCGCCCCCAGCCCGTGCAGCGAGGCGGTGGTCACGCCGTTGCCATCGTTGCCCACGCTCTCGGAGAGCGTCTGCATGCCCTGCATGCGCGGCAGGCGGGCCAGCAGATCGGCCACCGAGGCGGCGCCCGAGCGCTCGATCTCGTCGCG
>JAUPTP010000253.1 GCA_030918015.1 Pseudomonadota bacterium | reverse complement strand
GCGCGGTCGCCAGCGCCAGGCCCGCCAGCACGGTCAGCAAGCCGCCGGCGGCCAGGCCGGCGGTGGCGGCCGGCGCCAGCGGGCTGCGCACGATCGACACGAACAGCAGCACCGGGAACAGCAGCCAGTAGACCAGCCGCTCGACGCTGTCCCAGACCGGGCGGTCCAGCGCGGTGCGGTGGCAGATCGTCCAGCCCGCCACGATCAGCAGGAAGTCCGGAAGCAGCAGCAGGGCGGTGTCGAGCATGGCCGCCAGCGTAGCCGCGGCGTGCAGGTTTTCCACTACGCGCCATCCACAATCCGGGACGCCCGGCTAGCATCGTTGCCTGTTCCTCCCCGAATCATCCTTGCTGGAGCTTGCCGAATGAAACGCCGCCCGGTTCTGGTCGCCTTGCTGGGCGCCGCGACGGTCTCGATGTCGCCACTGGTCAGCGCGCAGACCTACCCGGCCCGGCCGGTGCGGGTGATCGTGCCCTTCGCCCCCGGGGGCACCACCGACATCGTCGCGCGCATCCTGTCCGACCGGATGGGCGTGTCCCTGGGGCAGGCCGTTGTGGTGGAGAACCGGGCCGGCGGCGGGGGCATCGTCGGCGCGGCCGAACTGGCCAAGGCCGTGCCGGACGGCCATGCGCTGGGCATGGCGACGGTCTCGACCGTGGCGTCCAACCCCGCGATCAACCCGCGCACGCCCTACAACCCGCTGACCGACTTCACCCCGATCATCAACCTGGCGGCCACGCCCAACGTCATCGCGGTGCATCCGAGCTTTCCGGCGCGCGACTACAAGGGCTTTCTCGAGGTGCTGAAGAAGAGTCCGGGCCGCTACAGCTACTCCAGCTCGGGCACCGGCGGCATCGGCCACCTGCAGATGGAGCTGTACAAGAGCCTCGCCGGCGTCTTCGTCACCCACATCCCGTACCGCGGGGCGGGGCCGGCGCTCAACGACACGGTGGCCGGCCAGGTGCCGATCATCTTCGACAACCTGCCCTCGGCGCTGCCCTTCATCCGCGAGGGGCGGCTGATCCCGATCGTGGTGGCCGCGCCCCAGCGTCTGGCGGTGCTGCCCAGCGTGCCCACCTTCAAGGAGGTCGGCCTCGAGCCGGTCAACCGCATGGCCTTCTACGGCCTGGTCGGGCCGAAGGCGCTGCCCAGGGACGTGGTCGAGAAGGTGTCGGCCGCCGCGCGGCACGCGCTCGAGGAGCTGGCGGTGCGCAAGCGCATCGAGGACACCGGCTCGCAGGTCATCTCGAACACGCCCGAGCAGTTCGCCGCACAGATCCGCGCCGAGCACGAGGTCTACCGCCGCGTCGTCGAGCGGCAGAAGCTCACGCTGGACTGAGGCCGCACTGACGGGGCCTCGGGCAAGAAAAAAGGCCGGTCTTGCGACCGGCCTTTCTCATCTGTCAGGATCGACGGGCGATCAGAACAGGTGACGCACGCCCACGGCGAACGAGGTGAAGTCGGTCGCGTCGGTGCTCTTGTAGTCCAGACGGGTCACGAAGCCGTACACCTTGGTGCGCTTGCTCAGGTTGTAGTTGTAGGCCAGCGTGGCTTGGTTGGCCTGGGTGTTGGCAGCGCCGCCCAGCTTGCCGGAGTAGCCGACGTTGGCGTGGAATTCCGACGCGCCCAGGACGTACATGCCGGCCAGGCGGAAGGTGTTCTGCGACTGGTCAGCAGCGCTGGTGAAGCGGGCTGCGTAGCCGCCGAAGGTGAAGGCGCCCAGGCCGTAGGCGGCGCGAGCCGAGAAGGCCTTCGCACCGTTGGCCTTGCTGTAGCCGGCGCCCAGCTTCAGTGCGCCCAGCTCGTAGTTGGCAGCCAGGTCGACCGGACGCTGGGTCTGGCCCGCGGCGCGCTCGGCGGTGGCGGCTTCCAGGGTCAGGCCCTTGACGAATTCGGGGGCGCGGTAGGCAACCTTGTTCTGCTTGAAGGTGCTGCTGTAGTCGTACAGCGCATCCGACGACGTGCCGGTGTCGTGGTTGTGCATGCTGACGACGTCAGCGGTGGCCAGCTCCGACTCGGCATCGAAGTTGCCGACGCGGATCATGCCCAGCTTTTCCGAGCCGATGTTCAGTTCCGACTGACGGCCCCAGAAGGTCGAGGTCGAGGCGGTGCCGGTCGTCGGGTCGAAGCTGCTCTCGATGATGAAGCCCGCCTTCAGGCCGCCACCCAGGTCTTCCGAGCCCTTCAGGCCCAGGAACGACGAGTTGTTCTCCAGCGAGTAGGTCGACTCGGTGCCGGCAGCCTTCTGGCGCTCGGCGGTGACGTTCAGGCGGCCGTACAGGGTGACGGAGCTTTGGGCCAGGGCGGCGCCGGAGGCCAGGGTGGCCAGCACGGCCAGAGCGATGGAGCGCTTGATCATGAGTTTCGTCCTAGAGGAGAGGAGTGAATTCGGAGTCCACGGCTTGCTCGAGAGGCGCCGATTGCGGTCCATTCTAGGAGCGAATATTCGGGAAACTGTGGATCTCCATGTCTTGACGTCATGCAGAATTCATGAAATCGTTGTTTGCTGGCAACGCTGCACATCCTCTGTGCGCGGTGCATCACGGCAGGGCGTGACGCACCACACGGACTTTGTTGCGAAAAGAGGTCAGCGCCCGCGCAGATGGGCCGGCGCTTCCAGCCGACGCGCCAGCGTCGTCAGCACCAGCGTCAGGATCAGGTAGATCGCCGAGATGGCCAGGTACGGCTCCCAGTAGCGCGAGTAGGCGCCGGCGACGGTGCGCGCGGCCAGCGCGAGCTCGGCCAGGCCGATGGCCGACACCAGCGAGGAGTCCTTGATCAGGGTGACGCCTTCGTTGACCAGCGCCGGCACCATGCGCCGGAAGGCCTGCGGCAGGATCACGAAGCGCATGCTCTGCGCATGGGTGAAGCCCAGCGAGTAGGCCGCCTGCGTCTGGCCGAGATGGATGCTCTGGATGCCGGCGCGGAAGATCTCGCTGATGTAGGCGCCGGCATTCAGGCTCAGCGCCACGCAGCCGGAGAAGAAGGCGCCATGCTCCTGGCGGAAGGTGCGCGCGGCCTCGCCCGACAGCAGCAGGCCGCTGTCCGGATGCACCAGGGCGGGCATCAGCGCGAAGTGCACCAGCAGGATCTGCACGAACAGCGGCGTGCCGCGGAAGAAGGTGACATAGGCGGTGGTCAGGCCGCGCAGCAGCGTCATCAGGACCGCAGTGCCCCGGGCGCGCGGCGGCGGGGCGCTGACCGAGCTGCTGATCAGGCCGAAGGCCACGCCCAGCACCAGGCCCGCCACGATGGCGACGAGCGTCAGCTCGATGGTGGTCAGCACGCCGGCCGCAAACAGCGGGCCGTAGCCGGAGAGGATGTCCCAGCGAAGATCCATGATCGGAGAGGAAGGAAGGCGAGGCGGAGGGAAACACGGGGCGCGGGTGCGCCCGTGACGGATCTCTCGAGTCTAAGCGCGCCGCCGCGCCGCATCGATCCGGGCGTGCCGCGGGGGTGTCCTGCCTGCGGCCACATCGGCATCGGGAAATGCATACACTCTTTGCGTGAACAGTGACACGGTGCCGGCCTGGGAGGGGGCGGACGACAGCATGGATGTGCAGGACAGGAATTTCCGGATCGATGGCGTGGACATGGCACGCCTCCTTTTTCGCGGCTTGCCGGACTTGGTCTGGCTGAAGGATCCGCGAGGGCGCTATCTGTGCTGCAACGCGGCCTTCGAGCGCATCGTCGGCCGCAGCGAGGCCGACCTGTGCGGCCTGAGCGATCACGACGTGTTCTCGCCCGAGGAGGCGGCCTTCTTCCGCAGCAATGACCGCGGGGCGCTCGACCGCGACGGCCTGAATGTCAACGAGGAGTGGCTGACCTTCCGCGACACGGGCGAGTGCCGCCGCTACGAGGTGCTCAAGACGCCGCTGCGCGACCGCGACGACGCGCTGATCGGCGTGCTGGGCGTGGCGCGCGACATCACGCGGCAGTACCGCCAGGACGAGGCGCTGCGGCTGGCCGCGCGCATCTTCGAGTCGGCCGGCGAGTCGATCCTGGTGACCGATGCCTCCGGAGACATCGTGACGGTCAACGCGGCCTTCAGCCGGATTTCCGGCTATGCCGCCGAGGAGGTGATCGGCTGCAATCCCCGGCTGCTGGCCTCGGGCCGGCTGGGGCCGGAGTTCCATGCCCGGATGTGGCGCGAGCTGGCGCTGCACGACCGCTTCCAGGGCGAGTTCTGGAACCGCGCGCGCGATGGCCGGCTGTATCCGCTGCTGCAGACGATCACCGCGCTGCGCGACGAGTTCGGGCGCATCACCCATTACGTGGGGGTGGGGGCCGATCTGTCGCGGCTGCATGCGGCCGAGCAGGACTCGCAGCACCTGCGCCGGCATGACACGCTGACCGGCTTGCCCAACCGGCAGGGCATCGTGGAGCGGCTGCACGAATGGGTCGGGGCCCGGGCGGCATCGGGCCGCGGCTCGGTGGCGCTGCTGGTCATCGGGGTGGACGGGTTGCAGTCGATCAACGACACGATGGGCCATGCCGCGGGCGACCGGGTGCTGGTGGAGATGGCCGCGCGGCTGCGACGCCTGGCCGGGGCCGCGGGCTTCGTCGGGCGGCTGGGCAGCGACGAGTTCGTCGTCCTGCGCCCCGATGAGCAGGCGGCGCCGATGCAGGACGAGGCGCGCGCCTGGCTGGCGGCCCTGGCCGAGCCGATCGTGCTGCAGTCGCATGAGGTGGCGGTCACCGTGTCGATCGGCCTGGGGCAGTTCCCGCAGGATGGCGATGATGCCGACCTGCTGCTGCGCCATGCCG
>JAUPTP010000252.1 GCA_030918015.1 Pseudomonadota bacterium | reverse complement strand
GCTGGCCGCGCCGCTGCCGACCGCCGCCGCCCCGACCGGCGTGCGCCCGCGCGCGCTGGTCTTTCCGGCCGACTTCGGCGCCCATCCCGACACCCGCACCGAATGGTGGTACGCCACCGGCTGGCTGGCCGACCCGGCCCGGCCGCAGGCGCCCACCCACGGCTTCCAGGTCACTTTCTTTCGCTCGCGCACCGCGCTGGCCCAGCGCCAGCCGCCGCACCCGAGCGCCTTCGCCGCCCGGCAGCTGGTCTTCGCCCATGCGGCGCTGACCGACCTGGGCGCGCGGCAGCAGCGCCATGACCAGCGCCTGGCGCGCGAGGGCTTCGGCCGCGCCGAAGCGGCCCTGGGCGACACCCGGCTCATGCTGGGTGACTGGCAGTTCGTGCGCGAGCCCTCGGACACAGGCAGCCGCTACCGGGCCCGCGTCGGCTCGGCGGCGCTGGGCGGCACGCTCGCGCTGACGCTGCAGACGACGCAGCCGCTGCTGCTGCAGGGCCAGGCCGGCTTCTCGCGCAAGGGGCCGCAGGTCGAGCAGGCCAGCCACTACTACAGCCAGCCGCAGCTGGCCGTCCAGGCGCACTGGCAGCCCGAGGGCCAGCGCGAGCCGCGCCGGCTCACCGGCCGGGGCTGGTTCGACCATGAATGGAGCGAGACGCTGCTGCACCCGCAGGCGGTCGGCTGGGACTGGATCGGCATGAACCTGGACGACGGCAGCGCCCTCACCGCCTTCCAGCTGCGCCGGGCCGACGGCAGCGCGCTGTGGGCCGGCGGCTCCTGGCGGCGCGCCGGCGAGACCGCGGTCCGCGCCTTCGCCGCGCACGAGCTGCGCTTCACGCCCGGCCGGATCTGGACCAGTCCGGCCACCGGCGCGCGCTACCCCGTGAGCTGGCAGATCGAGACCCCGGTGGGCCGGTGGACGGTGCAGGCGCTGCTCGACGCGCAGGAACTCGACAGCCGCGGCAGCACCGGCACCGTCTACTGGGAAGGTCTGAGCGAGCTGCGGGACGCCTCAGGCCGGCGCTGCGGCCTGGGCTACCTCGAGATGACCGGCCAGGCCGGGCGGCTGGCGCTGTAGCGCCCCGCTCGTCCTGGCGTCTCAGCTGAAGGCGCCGGCATGGCCGCGTGCGGACCGACCCTCATCGCTGCCGGCGTTGCCGATCTCGGCCACGATGCCGTTGACGCGGTTGATCGCCTGCACGATGTCGCCCATCGTCACGCCGGCGCGCTCGACCAGCGACGAGCCCTGCTCGACGCGACCCACGCTGGTGCCGATCAGCGACTTGATCTCGCGCGCGGCCTCGGCGCTGCGCTGCGACAGCGAGCGCACCTCGGAGGCGACGACCGCGAAGCCACGGCCCTGGTCGCCGGCGCGAGCCGCCTCGACGGCCGCATTCAGCGCCAGGATGTTGGTCTGGAAAGCGATCGAGTCGATGACGCCGGTCACGTCGCTGATCTTGCGCGACGACTCGGTGATGCCCTGCATCGTCTGCACCACGTCCTGCATCAGCGCGCCACCGCGCGAGGCCACCTCGGCCGCTTCGCCGGCGAGCTGGTTGGCCTCGCGCTGGGCGTTCATCAGCTCGCTGGTGCGGGCCTGCACGCGCGCCTCCAGCTCCTGGTGCAGCGTGCCCAGGCGGGCATTGGCCTCCTGCATCTCGGCGGTTCGCGCCGCCACCCGCTCCTCGAGCTCGGCGTTCAGGCGGCGAACCTCCTGCTCGGCCCGGTCGCATTCCTCCATGCGGCGCTGCAGGTCATCGTGCATCGACTGCCATTGGGCGGGGCCCGGCAGCGCGATGGCCTTCGGGACCAGCCCCACCAGCACGATCGCGGTGCCCACCGAGGCCAGGGCGGTGATGGCCTTGAGGATGCCGGCCGCCATGTAGTCCGGGTTCCAGATCGTCCACAGCGACATCACGTGCGTGGCGCCGCAGGCCAGGATGAACACGCCGAACAGCGTGAAGACCCAGCCGAACTGCAGATCCTGGCGCCCCCGCACCAGCTTGATCAGCAGGAGAGGAATCGCGGCGTAGGCCAGCGCGATGACCGCATCCGAAACCACATGCAAGGCCAGCAGATCGGTGCGCCAGGACAGGCAGTAGCCGTGCGGCACCATCTTGCCGAGCGTATTGGCAATGTCGACCATGAAAACTCCACCGGGCGAGAAAAAAAACAGGCTCGACCTTATTGCTAGGATGGACAAGCCGGCCGGGCGAGAACAGCCCGATTGGCCCGCCTGTTCGGCCTCAACTCCGCCATGTCGCCCATCCGCCCTGCTCCTGCCGCCGCCCGCTCGGCCCGACCGCTGGCCGCCCTGAGGCCCTTCCTGGCGCCCTATCGCATCCGCATCGGCCTGGCCGCCGTCTTCCTGCTGCTGGCCGCCACCAGCACGCTGCTGCTGCCGCGGGCGCTGGGCACGCTGGTCGATCGCGGCCTGCTCGCGGCCGACCCCGGCGAGCGGGTGATGGCGCTGCGCGAGCATGTCCTCGTGCTGTTCGCCGTCGGGGCCTCGCTGGGGGTGTTCTCGGCCGCGCGCTACCACCTGGTGAGCTGGCTGGGCGAGCGCATCACGGCCGACCTGCGCTCGGCCGTCTACGCGCATGTGATCCGCCAGAGCCCGGCCTTCTTCGAGACCACCCGCGGCGGCGAGGTGCTGTCGCGGCTGACCACCGACACCACGCTGGTGCAGACGGTGGTGGGCTCGAGCCTGTCGATGGGGCTGCGCCATCTGGTGACCGGCGCGGGCGCGCTGACCGTGCTGGTGCTGACCCATCCGGGCGTGATGCTGCCGGTGCTGGGCGTGCTGACGCTGGTGGTGCTGCCCACCCTGCTGGTGGGGCGGCGGGTGCGCCGGCTCAGCCGCGCCAGCCAGGACCGCATCGCCGACACCAGCGCGATCGCCGCCGAGGTGATCGCCGCCATCCCGGTGGTGCAGGCGCTGGGCCAGGAGGCGCGCGAGGCGCAGCGCTACCGAGCGGCGGCCGAAGCGGCCTTCGAGGTCGCGGGGCGGCGTTCTCGCATGCGCGCCCTGATGATGGCCTTCATGATCACCGCCACCTTCGGCGCGGTGCTCTGGGGGCTGCACCAGGGCACCGGCGCGGTGCTGCGCGGCGAACTGTCGGCCGGACACCTGGGCGGCATGATGGTGTACGTGGCGCTGCTGGTGGGCAGCGTGGCGGTGCTCTCGGAGGTCTGGGGCGACCTGCTGCGCGCCGCCGGCGCCACCGAGCGCCTGATGGAGCTGCTGGCCGAGCGCCCGACCGTGCAGGACCCGCCCGCGCCGCGCCGCCTGCCCGCAGCCAGCGGCGGGGCGGCCGTCACGCTGCGCGGCGTGGTCTTCCACTATCCCTCGCGCCCGGACCGCGCGGCGCTGGCGGGCCTGGATCTCGCGATCCGGCCGGGCGAGACGGTCGCGCTGGTGGGCCCCAGCGGCGCGGGCAAGAGCACGCTGCTGCAGCTGCTGCTGCGCTTCCACGACGTCGAGGCCGGCGCGGTCGAGATCGACGGCGTCGACGTGCGCGAGGTCACGCTGGCCGAGCTGCGCGCGCGCATCGGCCTGGTGCCGCAGGACAGCACGATCTTCTCGGCCGACGCGATGGAGAACATCCGCTACGGCCGCCCCGACGCCAGCGACGAGGCGGTCTTCGCCGCCGCGCGCGCCGCGCAGGCCGACGACTTCATCCGCGCGCTGCCCCAGGGCTACCGCACCTTCCTGGGCGAGCGCGGCGTGCGGCTGTCGGGCGGACAGCGCCAGCGCATCAGCATCGCGCGCGCCATCCTGGCCGACGCGCCGCTGCTGCTGCTCGACGAGGCCACCAGCGCGCTCGACGCCGAAAGCGAGCGCCAGGTCCAGACCGCGCTGGAGGCGGCCATGAAGAACCGCACGACGCTGGTGATCGCGCACCGGCTGGCCACCGTGCAGCGTGCCGACAGAATCATCGTGCTGGACAATGGCATCATTGTCGACCAGGGGACTCACGCCGAACTGGTCCAGCGCCAAGGGCTCTACGCGCGGCTGGCCGCCCTGCAATTCCAACACGGCACGACAACATGACGACACCCACCCAGCGCGGCTCGATCGACGACCGCAAGGAGCCGCGTTACCAGATCAACTGGCGCGCCCGGATGACGCTGCCCGACGGGCAGGTGATGGATGTGCGGCTGCAGGACATCTCGCAGAGCGGCGTGGGCATGCTCAGCGACGTGCCGGTGCCCGGCAACTCGATCATCAGCGTCGTGATGGGCGTGCCCGATCCGGACAACCTGGCCCGGGTGATGGGCGTGCCGGTGCAGGTCCACATCGCCTATGTCGTGCTGAACAACCATGACTTCCGCGTCGGCGGCAAATGGGTCAACCTGAATCCGGCGGCACGCGACCTGCTGCAGGCCTGGATCCGTCGGCTGAGCTTCCAGGACTGAAGCACCGAGCCGGCAGCAGCCGGCGTGAGAAAATCCCGGGTCGCCTTTGCCTGCCCTTGCCGCCGATGAGCCTGCCTCCCGATTCCCGCCCGATTCTCACGCCCTACGAGGACTTCCTGCGCCAGGTGCAGCAGCACGGCACGCCCAAGTCCGACCGCACCGGCACCGGCACCCTGAGCGTCTTCGGCCACCAGATGCGCTTCGACCTGCGCGAGGGCTTCCCGCTGGTCACGACCAAGAAGGTGCATTTCCGCTCGGTGGCGCTGGAGCTGCTGTGGTTCCTGCGCGGCGACTCCAACGTCAAGTGGCTGCAGGAGCGCGGCTGCACCATCTGGGACGAATGGGCCGACGACAG
>JAUPTP010000251.1 GCA_030918015.1 Pseudomonadota bacterium | reverse complement strand
CAGGTCGCCCGCCCCGGCCAGCGCCGGCGCGATCGCGCAGCCGCTGAGCTCGGCGAGCTGCTCCAGCACCGCCAGGCGCGACACGTCCTGCATCGCCACCACCAGGCGGCCGGCGCGGTGCACCAGCGGCAGCACCTCGAGCACGCGCGCCGTCTCCTTCGTCAGCCGCACCAGCGCCTCGGTCTGCGGCCGGAAGTTCGTCAGGTTGACGACCGGATAGCCCATCTTGCGCGCCATCGCCACCCGCAGCTGCTGGGAGGTGACCCAGTCGCGCTCGAGCAGCACCTCGCCCAGCGGCTGCACCCGCCCGTTCACCTGGTGGCCCAGCACCTCGAGGAGCTGCTCCTCGCGCAGATAGCCCAGCGACACCAGCGCCTCGCCCAGGCGCACCATGGGCATGCGCGACTGCTTGTCGAGCGCCGCCAGCAGCTGCTCGGGCGTGACGATCTGGCGCGCCACCAGGATCTCGCCGAGCTTCTGGCCGCGCGAGCGCTTCTGGATCTGCACCGCCTGCTCGACCTGCGCGGGCGTGACCGCCGACTCCTGGACCAGCAGGGCCCCCAGCCGCTCGCCCAGGCCGGCACGCTCGTAGGCGCTGCGCGGCAGGAAGCTGCACTGCACCGCCCCGCGGTCGTCCACCGGCATGAACAGGAACAGGCCGAACTCGTTCTCGACATGGCCCACCGTCACGCCCCCGAAGCTGCCGCCACCCGTCAGGTGCACGGTGAAGGGCTGGGCGGGGTGGTGCTCGAGCACATGCGCCTGCTCCTCGGTCAGTGCCTCGGTCGGCGCGGGCAGGTCCTGGCGACGCGACAGCGGCAGGATCGGCGCCTGCAGCGTGATGCGCCGGATCTGGTCGAAGCGCATCGGCAGCGGCACCCGCTCCGGCGGCACCTGCACCCGCGCCAGGCCGGCCGAGGGCTCGAGCGCCACCAGCTCGCCCGTCATCAGGTTGCCGCTGCGGCCCTCGATCTCGACCGCCAGCGGCCCGCGCTGCGCGGCCGCCGGCGGATAGGCGGCAAACGGCGGCACCGGCCAGACGAAGACCGGGGCGGCCCCGCGGCGCGTCCGCGCGCTCGGCGCGAGCGCCGGCTGCACGTCGGTCGCGGAGGAGGCAGAGGAGGCGGGAATCTGGGACAGATCGGACATGGGCGTTCCAGGGACGTTCGTCGCGATGCTAGGCGGAGCTCCCTGCGGACGAAGGGCCGAAATGACGCCTTCGGGACAGGAGCAGGCTCACCCGCTGATCGAGTTCAGAGTCGGGTGACCAGCCAGGCCAGCTTGTCCAGCGCCATGCGCGCCTGGATCAGGGCCTCGGCGAGCGCCTGCGGACCGGCTGCAGCCGCCGTGAGGTCACGCGCGCCCAGACACAGCCGCAGCGCCGTCATCGCCTGGCCGTCACGCACGCCGCAGACCACCGGCTGGCCGATCTGGACGCGCAGCTGCCCCAGCAGCGGCACCCCCTCGCCCAGCTGCGACTCGCGCATCTGCCGGTGCAGCCAGGCCATCTCCTCCGGGTGCAGCCCTCGCCACCGCCCGGCCTCCCGTCGGCGCAGCAGGAAGGGAAAGATCGTCTGCTGCCGGTCCCAGAGCGCCGGCTGGACCGGCTCGGCCAGGCGCCAGTCACGCGTCCTGGGCAGCGGCGTGACCGCCAGCGGCGCGAACACCGGATCGGTGGCAAGCCGCTCCGCGACCGCCTCGCCCCACGCCCGCAGGATCGGGATCATCGCGTCATCGGGCACCTCGCGCAGGCGACGCAGCTCGGCCAGGGCGGCCTCCCAGCGCAGCAGCAAGCCCGGATTCAGGCGCCCCGACAGATCGCGCGCCCCCGACCAGGAACGCGGCCAGTCGCTGCGGGCGCTGTAGGCGCGCAGCGACTGCAGCGGTCGCCGCCGGGCCCGCGCCGCCCAGCCCGGCGGCATCAGCAGCGCCCCGCTGAAGGCGGGCCCGCCGACGAACTTCGAGCCAGTCAGCGCCACGCCGAAATCCTGACGCAGGAAAGCCGCCACCGAGGCCGGGGCCAGCCGGAACTGGCAGGCATCGACCAGCACCTCGAGGCGGTCGCCCCAGCGGTGACGCAGGCGCAGCGCGCACGCCGGCGAGGGCGCCACCAGCCCGGTCTTGGAGACATCCACCAGCACCAGAAGACAGCGCCGGCCCGCCCGGATGATGCGCTCGGCCTCGGCCGTGAAAGCGGCATCGATCGCCTCGACCGGGCGCGGCCGCCCGTCGGGCTCGCGCAGCGCGACGGTGCTCGCGGGCGCCATCTCGCTGCCCGGCAGGACCAGCCCCGGCACGACCTGCGCGCCCTGCGCGGTGCTGGCATTGAAATGCCGCGCCGCCAGCGCCTTGGGCACGCCGCTGCCTGTCTCGGCGGGATCGGCCATCAGGGCCTGCAGCGGCACGGCGGCTGTCTCGTGGCCCGGCGCGAGCAGCTGTGTCGCGATCAGGTGCAGGTCGGTGCCGGAGGCCGCCAGCACGACCTGCGTGCCCGGCACCTGATCGGCGCCGGACAGCGTCAGCAGCTCGGCGCGGACCCGGTCGACCTCCGCCGGCCAGCAGCCCGGGTCCGCCCCCAGGCGCAGCATCAGCCGGCAGGCCGCATCGAAGCCGCGCGAGGACACCACCGAGGCGGTCGACGACCCCAGCGCGATCAGTCCCGGATCCGGCCGAGGCGGACAGCCATAGAGATTGACGCCCTGTGCATCGAGCTGCAGCCGGGTGTCGCCCCCCTGGGTCAGCCAGTAGGCGGTGGCCTCGACCAGATCGACATCGTCGGTCATCGCGGAGACGGCACTCATGGCGGTGTGTCGGCGCAGCGGCAGCATGGACAAGGCAATGGGGTCGTGCACGGCCACGCGCATCCCCGTCATCGCGGCAGACGCCGAGCCAGCAGGGACCGGAAGGCCTGCCGGACACGCCGCATCGCCGGATGCTTGTACGGAAACATGTCCTCCGGATCCATCGAATGCACGACCGCGCCGGGGTCGACCTCGAAGACCAGCAGGCGGCCGTCCGGGGTCTCGGCGCAGTCGATGACCAGGTAGTCCAGGCCGAAGCGCGCGCCGATCTGGGCCAGCGCAGCGGCATGGCGGGCGCCGAAGCCGTCGTCGAAGCCGCTCATGAACTCGGCCTCCTGGCGGCGCTTGGCCTCGCTGTCGGTCATGCCGGCGTTCAGGTAGTGCACCATCCAGTGCGAGGACACGCCCAGGTGGCCGGCGAAGGCCTGGCCGTCGACCAGCACGACGCGGTACTTGCGGAACTGGCCGTCGGCGCCGCGGTAGTCGATGAAGCGCGACAGGTAGAAGGCGTTCCCGGCGGTCGCCTCGAGGTAGGCCGCCAGCGCCGCCGGCGTGTCGACCTTCTCCAGGTCGTGGCCGGCGTGCGAGTCGAGCGGGCGCACGATCAGCGGCCAGGCAGCGTCAGGCAGCAGCGTGCCCAGCGGCCGCGTGCCCTCGGCCAGCTCCTGCAGCCGTGCACGCTCGTGCAGCGTGGTGGCCGGCATCGTCAGGCCCGGCACGCCCTGCAGCCGAAGCCAGGCCGCATCGCGCGAGGTGTCCAGGATGGCCCCGGGCCGGTTGACCGACCGCAGGCCCCGGCGGGCCAGCTGCGCATCGAGCCGGGCCAGCAGCGCGCGGCTGGCGGCCGACTCCGACACCGCGGTCCACAGCACGTCATGCGCCGGCAGCGTCTCGGGCAGCGCCTCGCCGGGCATCAGGTAGAGCATCGTCAGCTCGATGTCGCTGCCCTCGCACAGGAAGGGCAGCGGCGCGTTGGTCATCAGGTCGCCGGGCATCATCAGCGCCAGCAGCCGCAGCGGCCGGCCGTCGGCGCACGGACAGGGCGCCTCCAGACGGAAGTCGCGCCGCACCTGCAGGGCCTGGGCCTGGGTCGCCAGGCCGACCTCGCGCAAGCCCTGCAGGAACAGCGCGGTCGACAGGTCCATCAGCGCCTCGGCATCATGCTCGTCGGCGCCGGCGCGGTCGATCAGCACCTGGGCCAGCGGCCGCAGATCGGTGCCCCGGAAGGCCATCGTCATCAGCGTCGCCAGCCCCATCAGCGGCTCGCGGGTGGCGGTCGGAAGGTCGGTCATGCGGTTCTTTCAGCAAGGAACATCGGAGCCTCCCTGTCCGCCCCGCAGGCCTGGCGCAGGCGCTGCTGACCGAAACGATGGAGGGCCTCGAGCAGCAGGTCGAGATCGGCCTCGACGGTGCGGTGGTTGACCAGCGCGACGCGCACCGCGGTGCGCCCGCCGATCGTGGTGGTGGACGGCGCGGCCACGCCGCTCTCGTGCAGGTCGGCGACCAGCTCGGCGTTGAGCGCGTCGAGCGTGGCGTCGTCGGGGCGTTCGCCGGCGGCACCGACATAGCGCAGGCAGACGATGTTCAGCGCCACCGGCGCGAGCCGCTGCAGCCGGGCGTCGGCGTCGACCCGCTCGGCCAGCCGGCGCGCCAGGTGGCAGCTGGCCTCGATCGCCGCGCCCAGGCGCTCGCGGCCGTGGGCCATGACGCTGAACCAGACCTTCAGCGCCCGGAAGCCCCGCGACAGGTCGGGCCCGAGATCGCAGGGCCAGGGCGAACCCGCCGCCAGCCCGCGCGGATGACGCGCCAGATAGGCCGCCGGCGAGGCGAAGGCCGCCAGCTGCGCGGCCTGCTCGCGCACCAGCACGAAGCCCGCGTCGTAGGGCACCTGGCCCCACTTGTGGAAGTCCAGCGCCAGCGAGTCGGCCCGCTCGATGCCGGCCAGGCGCGGCGCCAGCGCCGGCGACAGCCGCGCCAGCGCGCCGAAGGCGCCGTCGACATGGAAC
>JAUPTP010000004.1 GCA_030918015.1 Pseudomonadota bacterium | reverse complement strand
AGACCGGCTACGACTTCGGCATGATCCACGCCTTCTGATTTCTCGCCTGCCCCGGGCAGGCTTGAACATCGAAGATGAAAAAGGCCACCTTCGGGTGGCCTTTTTGCTTTGGTTAGGCGGACTGATACTTCGGTGTTCCATGATACGGTTCCAGGCGATGATGATGGGCTGGCGCGCTGCGGCGTGCGGGGTGGGGATGCTGATGCTCGCGGGCTGCACGACGCCGGAGCCGCGGCCTTCCGTGCCGCCGCCCGGCGGGACGACTGGTCCGTCCGAGTGGACCGCACAGACCCTGCCGGGCAAGCGCGAGACCCTCTATCGGCCGGCAGAGCGGCAGGGGCGCCCCTGCATCCAGGCCCAGGCCGAGCGCTCGGCCAGCCTCTGGCGCCGACGGGTGGATGTCGCCCAGGCGGGGGCGCAGCGACTGCGTTTTTCCTGGTGGGCCGCCGATCTGGATGACCGAGCGAGCGTCACCGATCCCGACCATGATGATGCCGTGGCCCGCGTGGTGCTGGGCTTCGAGGGTGATCTCTCGCGCCTGTCCGCGCGCAACCGCGCACTCTTCGAGCTGGTGCACACGCTCACCGGCGAGGCGCCGCCTTATGCGACGCTGATGTATGTCTGGGACGCCCGCGCGCCGGTGGGCACGGTGATCGTCAGCGGTCGCACCGATCGGATCCGCAAGATCGTCGTGGAGTCGGGGCGCCGGCCGCTCAACACCTGGCGGCATCACGAGCGTGATGTGCGCGCCGACTTCGAGCTCGCGTTCGGCGAGCCGTCCGGCAGGATCACCACGCTGGCCTACATGACCGATGCCGACAACACGCAAGGCCGTGCCGAGGCGTGCTACGGGCCAGTGGGCCTGTTCTGATGATGGGTCGCAAAAATGTCGTTTTTTTGCGGCAATTGGGGGTGAGTGTTGTTTTAGGGCGTCATCTGGCTGGATGATGCCGCCGGGCGCGGCGCGGTGGCCGCCTCGGGCGAGGGCAGGGTCAGCGGCCCTTTCTGGCCGCACCCGACCGACAGCATGACCATGCAGGCCAGCGCTACACTCGTTTTCAGCAGTCCTTGCGACATGCGCACGATTCTAGCCTGACGGATTCCACCACCATGACCCTCCCGGACCCCTCTGCCGCCAGCCTGACCTCGGGCCTGGATGATGCCCAGTATCACCGCCTGGCCCATGGGGCGCTGGCCGCGATCGAAGCCACGGTCGACCGCTGGCTCGACGACGACCTCATCGACATCGACACCCACCGAACCGGCGGCCTGCTGGAGCTGAGCTTCCCCGACGGCAGCAAGATCATCCTGAACACCCAGCCGCCGCTGCACGAGATCTGGATGGCCGCGCGCGCCGGGGGCTACCACTACCGCTGGCAGGACGGCGCCTGGCGCGACACCCGTTCGGGGCAGGAGTTCTTCGCGGCGCTGTCGGCGCAGGCGAGCGCCCAGGGCGGCTGCCCGCTCGTCTTCGTCGCGCCCGACGTCTGATCCGGGCGCGGGCTTCACTGGGCCGGCGCGCTGGCCCCGGTGCTCTCGTCCGAGCGGAACAGGTCCAGGATGCCCTTGCGGTCGCTCTCCTCGGTCGGGGGCGGGGCCTCGTCGAGACCCAGCGACTTCACGCCGCCGCCCTGGGCGTTCTCGGTGTAGTACCACTCGCCGCCCAGCTGGACCACGCCGTCCGGCGGCGTGTATTCGACGACCGGGGCATTGCGCAGCGCGTAGGCCATGTAGTCGATCCACACCGGCAAGGCCAGGCCGCCGCCGGTCTCGCGCGCGCCCAGGGAGCGCGGCTTGTCGTAGCCAATCCACACCACCGCCACCCGCGACGAGCTGAAGCCGGTGAACCAGGCGTCCTGCGCATCGTTGGTCGTGCCGGTCTTGCCGTAGAGATCCGGCCGCTTCAGCCGGGCCTGCGCGCTGGCGGCGGTGCCGCTGCGGGTGATTTCCTGCAGCAGGCTGTTCATCATGAAGGCGTTGCGTTCGGGGATCACGCGCTGGCGCTCGTCATGGCCGTCGGGCAGCCTGGCCTGGGCCAGGACCTGGCCTCGCGCATCGGTGATGCGCGTGATCAGCACCGGATTGACCCGCATGCCGCCGGTGGCGAACACCGCATAGGCGTCGGCCATCTCCATCGGCGTGACCGAGCCGGCGCCCAGCGCCATGGTCAGGTAGGCCGGATGCTTGTCCGCAGCGAAGCCGAAGTTCGTCACCCACTGCTGCGCATGGCTCGGGCCGATCGCCTTCAGGATGCGGATGGAGACCATGTTCTTCGACTTGGCCAGCGCGCGGCGCATCGACATCGGGCCATCGAACTGGCCGTCGTAGTTCTTGGGCTCCCAGGGCTGGCTGCCGGTCGTGCCGGCATCGAAGAAGAGCGGCCCGTCATTGATGACCGTCGCCGGCGAGAAGCCCTTCTCGAGCGAGGCCGAGTAGACGAAGGGCTTGAAGCTCGATCCCGGCTGGCGCCAGGCCTGCGTCACATGGTTGAACTTGCTCTTGGCATAGTCGAAGCCGCCCACCATCGCGCGGATCTGCCCGGTGCGGGGGTCCATCGACACGAAGGCGCCCTCGACCTCGGGCTGGCTGACGAGGCTCCATTCGCCGCCCTGGCCGCCGGTCTTCATGACCCGCACGACGGCGCCGCGCCGGATGCGCTGCGCGGCCGGCACCTGCTCGCCCAGCGCCGAGGCCGCCGGCTTCAGGCCGTTGCCGACGATGGCGATGGTCTCGCCGTTCTGCAGCACCGCGCTGACCTTGCGGCTCGAGGCGGCGGTGACGATGGCGGCGCGCACGTCGTCGTAGTCGGGGTAGTCCTCGAGGGCCTCGGCGATGTGGGCGTCGAGCCCGCTGTCGGTGGCCGGCAGCTCGACGAAGGCGATCGGGCCGCGGTAGGCGCGGCGCTGCTCGTAGTTCATCAGGCCGCGGCGCAGCGCCCGGTAGGCCTGCATCTGCTCGCCCGCATCGAGCGCGAGCTCGACCGTCAGGCCGCGGGTGTAGGCGGCCTCGCCGTACTGCGCGAAGATCATCTGGCGTGCGGTCTCGACCGCGTATTCGGCATGGATGTCGCTGCCGCGCGGGCTCGGATAGGTGAGGGTCTGCGCGAGCGCCTCGTCGCGCTGGGCCTCGGTGATGAAGCCGTTCTCCATCATGCGTTCCAGGATGTAACGCTGCCGGATCGTCGCGCGCTTGCGGTTGCGGATCGGGTTGTAGGCCGAGGGCGCCTTGGGCAGGCCGGCGAGCATCGCCGCCTCGGCCACCGTGATGTCCTTGAGCGGCTTGCCGAAGTAGATCTCGCTGGCCGCCGCGAAGCCATAGGCGCGCTGTCCCAGATAGATCTGGTTCATGTAGACCTCGAGGATCTTGCGCTTGCTCAGCTGGCTCTCGATCTTCAGCGACAGCAGGATCTCGTAGATCTTGCGGGTGAAGGTCTTCTCGGTCGACAGGTAGAAGTTGCGCGCCACCTGCATCGTGATCGTCGAGGCGCCCTGGCTGCGGGCATCGCGCAGGTTCTCGACCGCCGCGCGCAGGATGCCGCGGAAGTCGATGCCGCCGTGCTCGTAGAAGCGCGCGTCCTCGATGGCCAGCACCGCGTCCTGCATGACCTTCGGGATCTGGTCGATGGGCAGGTAGCTGCGGCGCTCGTCGCCGTATTCGCCCAGCATCACGCCGTCGGCCGAGAGCACGCGCATCGGCAGCTTGGGCCGATAGTCGACCAGGGAATTGATCTCGGGCAGGTTCGGATAGGCCACCGCCAGCGCGATGCCCAGCAGCAGCACGCCGGTGAACAGGGCGGCCAGAGGCAGGCCGATGACCCAGGTCAGCGTGCGCAGCACCGTCCGGGAGCCGCTCGCCGCAGAGGCCGGACGCGGCGGATTCGATGGGGTGCCTTTTTCGCTCATGGCTCTCGGGACAGGGAGGGGCCGCCGGGTCGGCGGGCCGATGGCGGCGGATTATAGGAACTGGGCCTGAACCGGGAGATACGTCTGTAACGGCAACTCGCCGCCCTCGGGTTCCCGCCCCTTGTATCGTGCTCCCGCGACAAGCAGGGCCTTGTCCGGTCACTTGACGGCTTTGCAACATTCCTGGAATGAGAAAGCCGGGATATCCTTTGTCCCTCAATGTCTTTGTTGATAGCATTGAAGTGATTTGCTAACAGTCCGGCGCCTTCTCGGACGTGCTTTGGGGAATTGCGTGGGCTTTCTTGACCTCCTGCTGGGCCGTCGTCATGCGTCCCTGATCGGGCTGGACATCAACTCTTCCGGTGCCAAGCTGGTCGAACTCGGGCAGACCCCTTCGGGGGAGTACGTCGTCGAGCGCTTCGCCAGCGAGAGCTTCGAGAAGGGCTGGGTCAATGACGGTGTCATCGAGAAGTTCGACGAGGTGGCCGAGGCGGTGCAGCGCCTGATCCAGCGCAGCGGCACCCGCACCAAGCAGGTCGCCATGGCCATGCCCCAGTCGGCGGTCATCACCAAGAAGATCGTGCTGCCGGGCGGACTGACCGAGGAGGAGATGGAGCTCCAGGTCGAGGCCGAGGCCCACCAGTACATTCCTTTTCCGCTGGACGATGTCAGCCTCGACTTCTGCGTCATCGGCCCGAGCGTCGAGCAGATCGGCGACGTCGAGGTGATGCTCGCGGCCTCGCGCAAGGACCGGGTCCAGGACCGTCAGGGCCTGGCCGAGGCGGCCGGGCTGAAGCTGGTGGTGCTCGACATCGAGTCCAATGCCTCCCGTCTGGCGATGAGCCGTGTCACCGAGGCGCTGCCCAACCAGGGCCACGATGCGCTGGTGGCGCTGTTCGAGATCGGCGCCGACTCCACGAGCCTGAAGGTGCTGCGCGACGAGGAGATCCTCTACGACCGTGACCAGACCTTCGGCAGCGCGCAGCTGACCCAGCTGATCGTGCGCCAGTACGGCCTGACCTTCGACGAGGCCGAGCAGCGGCGCGCCAATGGCGACCTGCCCGACGACTACGAGTCGACGCTGCTGGCGCCCTTCATCGACAGCCTGGCGCAGGAGATCGGCCGCGCGCTGCAGTATTTCTTCACCAGCACGCCGCATCACCGTGTCCACTACGTGATGCTGTCGGGCAACTCGGCCACGCTGCCCGGGCTGAAGGAGCGCGTGACCGAGTTCACCGGTTTCGCCACCCAGATCGTCAGCCCGTTCAACGGCATGCGCATCGGCTCCGCGGTGCGCGAAAGCAAGCTGCGCCGAGAGGCGCCGTCCTACCTGATCGCCTGCGGTCTGGCGATGCGGAGATTCCTCCAATGATCCTGATCAACCTCCTCCCGCACCGGGAAGAGAAGCGACGCCGGCGTCGCCAGGCCTTCTTCGCGGGCCTGGGCGTGGCGGCGCTGGCGGGCGCGGCCATCGCGCTGGCCTGGTACACGGCCGTGGGCGAGCTCACCGCGGCGCAGGGTTCGCGCAACGAATTCCTGCAGACCGAGATCCGCCGGCTGGAGAACCAGATCAAGGACATCGCATCGCTCAAGACCGAGATCGAGGCGCTCAAGGCCCGTCAGCAGGTGGTCGAGAACTTCCAGATCGACCGCAACATGCCGGTGCACCTGCTCAACGAGCTGGCAAGTCAGACGCCCGAGGGCATGTACCTTGCCACGGTGCGTCAGGACGGCCAGATCATCACCGTCACCGGGGTGGCGCAGACCAACGAGCGCGTGTCGGAGTTCCTGCGCAACACCGCGCGCAGCTCGACCTGGCTCGAGAAGCCCGAGCTGGTGGAGATCAAGGCCACGCCCGTCTCGGCAGCACGCGATGCCAAGCGGCTCTATGACTTCTCGGTCCGGCTGACCCTGCGCCGGCCTCAGGATCTCGAGACGGCCCAGCCGCCGGCAGGCGCGGCATCGCGGCCGGCCGTGCCGGCTTCGGCGGCATCTCGTCAGGGCTGACGCGAGCGATCCGACCATGGCTTCCCCCCGCATTCCCATGAACATCGAGTTCGACACGCTGGTCGACCAGGTGTCGTCCCAGTTCCGCAATCTCAATCCGAACGAGCCGGGCCAGTGGCCGCTGCTGCCCAAGCTGACCGCCTGGTCGGCGATGACGGTCGTGGTCGTGCTGCTGGGCTGGTTCGGCGTCGTCTCGTCGGCGGCCGACGAGCTCGAGGCCGAGCGCAACCGCGAGAACACCCTCAAGACCGAATACCAGGCCAAGCTGGCGCAGGCGATCAACCTCGACGAGCTGCGCAAGCAGAAGCTGCAGGTGCAGGAGTACGTCACCCAGCTCGAGCGCCAGCTGCCCGGCAAGGCCGAGATGGACGCGCTGCTGTCGGACATCAACCAGGCCGGCCTCGGTCGCGGCCTGCAGTTCGAGCTTTTCCGCCCGGGGCAGGTCATCATCCGCGACTACTACGCCGAGCTGCCGATCGCGCTGCGCGTGACCGGCCGCTACCACGACATTGGCGCCTTTGCCGCGGACGTGGCCAACCTGTCGCGCATCGTCACGCTGCACAACCTGGTCATCACCACGCAGGCCCAGACCCCCGGCCAGACCGCCGGCCAGCCCGGTGCGAATGGGGTGCTGGCGATGGAGGCCACCGCGCGAACCTACCGCTATCTGGATCCTGCCGAGGTGGCCGAGTACCGCAAGGCCCAGCAGCCCAAGGGCGGCAAGCCGGGGGCAGCGCCCCAGGCGGGAGGTCAGCCATGATGACGATTCGTCCCCGTGCGTCGCGGCTGCTGTGCGCTGCGATGGTGCTGCTGACGCTGGGCGGTCTGTCCGGATGCTCGGACCCGCACGAGGAGCTGCGGGCCTGGATGGAGGAGCAGCGCCGCACCGCGCGGCCGCAGGTCTCGCCGCTGGTGGCGCCGCGCAAGTTCGATCCGCAGGCCTATTCGGCCTTCGGGCTGGTGGAGCCGTTCAGCAACCAGAAGCTGCAAGGCGCCCTCAAGCAGGAGAGTCGCCAGCCCAATTCGCTGCTGGCTGCAGAGGTCAATCGTCGCCGCGAGCCGCTCGAGGCCTATCCGCTCGATGCGCTGTCCATGGTGGGCAGCGTCGTGCGCGGAGGCCGCCAGTACGCGCTGCTGCGGGCCGACAACCTGATCTATCAAGTCAAGGTGGGTGACTATCTGGGCCAGAACTATGGCCGGATCACCCACATCACGGAAACCGAGATTGCCCTGCGCGAACTCGTGCCTGACACCCTGGGAGAAATCGTCGAGCGCATGAGCACGCTGACCCTCCAGGAGCGGGCCCAGGAGAAGCGATGAAGACGACCGAGAAAGCCCCCATCCCCCGCTGGAGCGTGCGCCTGGCGACGCTGGCCGTGCTGGCCGCCGCGCCGGTGCTCGGCTGGGCGCAGAACGCGATCCAGTCGCTGTCGAGCGGCGTCAAGGACGGCGGCGAGGTGATCCGCCTGGAATTCGCCGAGCCGCTGGCGGCGCTGCCGGCCGGCTTCGTGCTGCAGTCGCCCGCCCGCGTGGCGCTCGATCTGCCGGGCGTGGTCAACGCCACGGGCCGTGCGCTGCAGGAGATCAACCAGGGCAACCTGCGCTCCGTGGCGCTGGCCCAGGCCGGTGACCGCACCCGTCTGGTGCTGAACCTGAAGCAGGCCACGCGCTACCGGGCCGAGATCGAGGGCAAGACCCTGGTGGTCACGCTCGATCCGGTGCAGGTGACGGCCGCCCCGGCCGCGGCGCCGGCGGGCGTGCGCGCCTCCGCCGAGCCGCTGCACTTCGCCGACAGCCGCAACACCCGGGCCGAGGCGCTGCGCGACATCGACTTCCGCCGCGGCAAGGATGGTGCGGGTCGCGTCGTCGTCGATCTGCCGAGCAACCAGGTGGGCGTGGACATCCGCCAGCAGGGCCAGAACCTGGTGGTCGAGTTCCTGCGCTCGAACGTGCCCGACGGGCTGCGTCGGCGCCTGGACGTCACCGATTTCGGCACGCCGGTGCAGGCCGTCTCGACGACCCAGGTCGGTGACCGGGTGCGCATGACGATCGAGCCGCGCGGCAACTGGGAGCACAGCGCCTACCAGAGCGACAACCAGTTCGTGCTCGAGGTCCGGCCGGTCAAGGTCGATCCGCAGAAGCTCACCGCCGGTCCGGGCTTCGGCGGCGACAAGCTGTCGCTGAACTTCCAGAGCATCGAGGTGCGTGCGCTGCTGCAGGTGATCGCCGACTTCACCAACTTCAACATCGTCACCAGCGACACCGTGACCGGCAACGTCACGCTGCGGCTGAAGGACGTGCCCTGGGATCAGGCGCTCGACATCATCATGCAGGCCAAGGGCCTGGGCGTGAAGAAGACCGGCAACGTGCTGTGGGTCGCGCCGAAGGACGAACTGGCCGCCAAGGAGAAGTCCGAGCTCGAGGCCAAGGCCCAGGTGGCGGATCTGGAGCCGATGCGCACGCAGTCCTTCCAGCTCAACTACACCAAGGCCGAGGACATCGCCAAGAGCCTGTCGGGCCAGCAGTCGACCTCCACGGCGGCGTCCGGCGCCAGCACCTCGGCGACCCGACTGCTGTCCAAGCGGGGTTCCGTGATCTCGGAGGCCCGCACCAACCAGCTCTTCGTCACCGACATCCCGGCCAAGCTGGAAGAGGTCGGGCAGATGATCTCGCGCATCGACATCCCGGTGCGGCAGGTGATGATCGAGGCGCGCATCGTCGAGGCCGAGGACACCTTCGGCCGCTCGCTGGGCGTCAAGCTCGGCACGAACGGCACGACCAGCACCACCGGCGTGGCGGTGGCGGGCAACTACACCTCGCTGGGGTCGACTGTTGGCAATGGCTTGGCGACCTCGGCCTACTCGGACACGCAGTTCGTCAATCTGGC
Source organism: Pseudomonadota bacterium (assembly GCA_030918015.1). GTDB lineage: Bacteria > Pseudomonadota > Gammaproteobacteria > Burkholderiales > Burkholderiaceae_C > Sphaerotilus. Next base: position 8,717 of record JAUPTP010000004.1, on the reverse strand, counting down.
GGCCAACACCAGCGCCAGCGCCTTCGGTGGCTCGTCGGCGGCGACCTTCGCGCTGTCGCTGTTCGGCGCCGGCGCCGGGCGGCTGCTGAACCTGGAGCTGTCGGCCCTCGAGGCCGAGGGCCGCGGCAAGCTGGTGTCGAGCCCGCGCGTGATCACCGCCGACCAGGTCAAGGCGCTGATCGAGCAGGGCACCGAGCTGCCCTACCAGTCGGCCACCTCCAGCGGCGCCACCTCGATCCAGTTCCGCAAGGCCAACCTCAAGCTCGAGGTCACCCCGCAGATCACGCCCGAGGGCAGCATCATCCTGGACGTCGACGTCAACAAGGACAGCGTCGGCCAGGTGACCTCGGCGGGCTACGCGATCAACACCAAGCATGTGAAGACCCAGGTGCTGGTCGAGAATGGCGGCACGGTCGTGATCGGCGGCATCTTCCAGGTCGACGAGACGGAGGCCACCAACAAGGTGCCGGTGCTGGGCGACATTCCCTACCTGGGCGCGCTGTTCCGCAACAAGACCCGCTCGACCAGCAAGACCGAACTGCTGGTCTTCCTGACCCCGAAGGTCATCACCGACCGCAACGCCCCGTCGCGCTGAGGCGCTCGCGCCGCACGCGCACATGCGCCGCGCGGCGGCGGCGCGGTAGACTCGAGGCCCTGACGGCGCCGGAACCCTGCGTTCCGGCGCCGTTCGCGTCTCTCCCGACCTGTCCGACTTCCTCCCCCGCCCGCGTGTCTTCCACCTCGTCCGACGGGGGCGACCCCCGCGTCCGCCCCGGCTCCTCCGTCAGCCTCGTCGCCATGCCCGGCGCCGGCAAGTCCACCGCCGGGCGGCATCTCGCCGCCGCCCTGGGCTGGCGCTTCGTCGACGCCGATGTCGAGATCGAGCATCGCATCGGCATGTCGATCCGCGCCTACTTCGAGCGCGAGGGCGAGCAGACCTTCCGCGATCTCGAGCAGCAGGTGATCGCCGAGCTGGTGCAGATCCGCCCGCCGATCGTGCTGGCCACCGGCGGCGGCTCGGTGCTGCGCGAGGTCAACCGCCAGGCGCTGCGCGAGCATTCGGTGGTGCTGTACCTGCGCGCCACGCCGGAGGAGCTGTTTCGCCGGCTGCGCCACGACACCCAGCGCCCGCTGCTGCAGGTGGCCGACCCGCTGCGCAAGCTGCGCGAGCTCTACCGCGCCCGCGATGCGCTCTACCGCGAGACATCGCACTTCATCATCGAGACCGGTCGCCCCTCGGTGCCGACGCTGGTCAACATGATCCTGATGCAGCTCGAGCTGGCGGGGGTGGTGCCGGACACGGACCGGCCTCTGCCCGGTGCGACCCTCGCGCGCGCCTGCCGCTGACTTCCCCGTCCCCGTTGCCTCCGCCCTTGCCATGACGATGCCGACCTCCGCCTCTTCCGTCGCCCCGATCCGCGAGACCGTCCGCGTCGAGCTGGGCGAGCGCAGCTACGACATCCTGATCGGCACCGGCCTGCTGGACGATCCCGCAGCCTGGACCGGCCTGCCCAAGGCGCAGACCGCGATGATCGTCACCAACACCACCGTCGGGCCGCTGTACGCCGCCCGGCTGCAGGCGGCGCTGGCGCCGCACTACGCGCGGGTGCTGACGGTCGAGCTGCCCGACGGCGAGGCCTTCAAGGACGTCGCGACGCTCGAGCGCATCTACGACGCGCTGCTGGGCGCCACCTGCGACCGCAGGACGGTGCTGTTCGCGCTGGGCGGCGGCGTGGTCGGCGACATGACCGGCTTCGCCGCGGCCTGCTACATGCGCGGCGTGCCCTTCGTGCAGGTGCCCACGACGCTGCTGTCGCAGGTCGACTCGTCGGTCGGCGGCAAGACCGCGATCAACCACCCGCTGGGCAAGAACATGATCGGCGCGTTCTACCAGCCGGTGCGCGTCATCTGCGACCTCGACACGCTCGACACGCTGCCCGAGCGCGAGCTCTCGGCGGGACTGGCCGAGGTCATCAAGTACGGCCCGATCGCCGACGTCGACTTCCTCGCCTGGATCGAGACCCACATCGAGCGGCTGCGCGCGCGCGACAAGGCGGCGCTGGCGCAGGCGGTGAAGCGCTCCTGCGAGATCAAGGCGCAGGTGGTCGGCTGCGACGAGCGCGAGAGCGGCCTGCGCGCTGTTCTGAACTTCGGCCACACCTTCGGCCACGCGATCGAGGCGGGCCTGGGCTACGGCGAATGGCTGCACGGCGAGGCGGTCGGCTGCGGCATGGTCATGGCCGCCGACCTGTCGGCGCGGCTCGGCCTGATGCCGGCCGAGTTCGTCGCGCGGGTGCGGGTGCTGTGCGAGCGCGCCGGCCTGCCGGTGGTCGGCCCGGCCCTGGGGGCGGAGCGCTACCTGCAGCTGATGCAGATCGACAAGAAGTCCGAGGGCGGCGAGATCCGCTTCGTCGTCATCGACCGCCTGGGCAGTGCCCGCATGCAGGGCGCGCCCGAGGCGCTGGTGCGCGAGGTGCTGGCGGCGCACTGCGCCGCCTGACGCGGCCTCAGCCCTCGACCGGCAGGAAGCCCTCGATCGACAGATAGCGCTCGCCGGTGTCGTAGTTGAAGCCGAGCACGCGGCTGCCCGCCGGCAGCTCGGCCAGCTTCTGGGCGATGGCCGCCAGCGTGGCGCCGCTGGAGATGCCCACCAGCAGACCTTCCTCGCGGGCGCTGCGGCGGGCCATCTCGCGTGCGGCCTCGGCCTCGACCTGGATCACGCCGTCGAGCAGATCGGTGTGCAGGTTCTTCGGCACGAAGCCGGCGCCGATGCCCTGGATCGGGTGCGGCGCGGGCGCGCCGCCGCTGATGACCGGCGAGGCCGCCGGCTCGACCGCGAACACCTTCAGGTTCGGCCAGGCCGCCTTGAGCACCTGCGCGCAGCCCGACAGGTGGCCGCCGGTGCCCACGCCGGTGATCAAGACGTCCAGGCCCTCGGGAAAATCGGCCAGGATCTCCTGCGCCGTGGTGCGCACATGCGCCGCGACATTGGCCGGATTCTCGAACTGCTGCGGCATCCAGGCGCCGGGCGTGGCCGCGACCAGCTCCTGCGCCTTTTCGATCGCGCCCTTCATGCCCTTCTCGCGCGGCGTCAGCACGAACTTGGCGCCATAGGCCAGCATCAGGCGGCGGCGCTCGATGCTCATGCTCTCGGGCATCACCAGCACCAGCGGGTAGCCCTTGACCGCGGCCACCATCGCCAGGCCGACGCCGGTGTTGCCCGAGGTCGGCTCGACGATGGTGCCGCCGGGCAGCAGCGCGCCGCTGGCCTCGGCGTCCTCGATCATCGCCAGCGCGATGCGGTCCTTGATCGAGCCGCCCGGATTGCCGCGCTCGGACTTGATCCAGACCTCGTGGCCCGCGCCGAACAGGCGGTTGACGCGGATGTGCGGCGTGCGGCCGATCGTGGCGAGAACGTTGTCAGCTTTCATGTCGTGTTTCCTTGCCCTGGTACGAGAACGTGACAGATGGGAAGCGGGTGGAGAATCTGCATTCTGGCCCATCGACAGTGTCATCGTCAGCGCCGGACCCGCCCGCCCGCAGCCCCGCACCATCCTTTGCCCATGGCCCGACTGCCTCGCCTTGCCATCGCCGGTCTCGCTCACCACGTCATCCAGCGTGGCCACAACCGCCAGCCGATCTTCCTCGACGACGAGGACCGCATCGCCTATCTGCATGCGCTGCGCGAGTCGGCCGCGCTGCATCGGGTGGCGGTGCACGCCTATGTGCTGATGAGCGATCACCTCCATCTGCTGGTCACGCCGCCCACGGCGGAGGCGCTCAGCAAGATGCTGCAGGCGATCGGGCGGCGCTATGTCGCGGCCTTCAACCGCCGCCATGACCGCATCGGCACCCTGTGGGACGGGCGCTTCCGGGCCACGGTGGTCCAGGACGGGCCCCATCTGCTGGCCTGCATGCGCTACATCGAGCAGAACCCGTGGCGCCTGATGCCGTCGCTCCCGGCCGCCGACTATCCCTGGTCCAGCGCGATGCATCACCTGGGCCGCCGGCGCGATGCGCTGGTCACCGCGCATGCCTGCTACTGGCGGCTCGGCAACACGCCGTTCGAGCGGGAGCTGGCCTGGCAGCGCCTGCTCGACGACCCGCTGACGCCGGAGGAGGTCCGTCAGCAGACCGAGAGCGCGATCAAGGGCTGGGCGCTCGGATCTGGCGCGTTTCTTGCAGAACTGCGCGCCTCCTGCGAGCGCCCGATGGCGCCCCGCCCCCGAGGTCGCCCCGCCCGCGCACCGAAGTCAGGCGAGCCGGTGGTCTCTTGAGCGGCCGTGCGCCACGCTGGTGCGCCTGAAGGCCGGCAGCGCATTTGATCTGTCCCCATTTGATTGGGCATGTTTCGCTGGGTTCGATGGCCAAGAGTCTGACCCCATTTGTTTTTTCTTGAGGGGGCGAGGCCGCTGCGGTAGATTCGCACGGTTTTCCCTATTGTCATTCCTAGGAGTGCGCCATGAGCCAGGCCGCCTCGGGACCCGCGTCCCGCCAAGAGATCCAGACCTTCGCCGCCGGCGGTCTGTATGACCCGACCCAGGAACACGATGCCTGCGGCGTCGGCTTCGTCGCGCACATCAAGGGCCAGAAGGCGCACTCCATCGTCGAGCAGGGTCTGAAGATCCTCGAGAACCTCGACCACCGCGGCGCGGTCGGCGCGGACGCCCTGATGGGCGACGGCGCGGGCATCCTGATCCAGATCCCGGACGAGTTCTTCCGCGCCGAGATGGCCCGGCAGGGCGTGGCTCTGCCGCCGCCGGGCGAGTACGGCGTCGGCATGATCTTCCTGCCGAAGGAGCACGCCTCCCGCCTGGCCTGCGAGCAGGAGCTCGAGCGCGCCGTCAAGGCCGAGGGCCAGGTGCTGCTGGGCTGGCGCGACGTGCCGGTGGACGCCGACATGCCGATGTCGCCCACCGTGCGCAAGACCGAGCCGGTGATCCGCCAGATCTTCATCGGCCGTGGCGCCGACGTGATCGTGCCCGACGCGCTCGAGCGCAAGCTGTACGTCATCCGCAAGACCGCCTCGGCGGCGATCCAGCGCCTGAGCCTGACGCACAGCCGCGAGTACTACGTGCCCAGCATGTCGTGCCGCACCATCATCTACAAGGGCCTGCTGCTGGCCGACCAGGTCGGCAAGTACTACCTCGACCTGCAGGATCCGGCCTGCGTGTCGGCCCTGGCCCTGGTCCACCAGCGCTTCTCGACCAACACCTTCCCCGAGTGGCCGCTGGCCCACCCGTACCGGATGGTCGCGCACAACGGCGAGATCAACACCGTCAAGGGCAACTTCAACTGGATGCGCGCCCGCGAAGGCGTCATGAAGTCGCCGGTGCTGGGCGACGACCTGAAGAAGCTCTACCCGATCAGCTTCGAGGGCCAGTCGGACACCGCGACCTTCGACAACGCGCTCGAGCTGCTGTCGATGTCGGGCTACCCGCTCGCCCAGGCCGCCATGATGATGATCCCGGAAGCCTGGGAGAACCATGAAGGCATGGACGAGCGCCGCCGCGCGTTCTACGAGTACCACGCCGCGATGATCGAGCCGTGGGACGGCCCGGCCGCGATGGTCTTCACCGACGGCAAGCAGATCGGCGCCACGCTGGACCGCAACGGCCTGCGCCCGGCCCGCTACATCGTCACCGACGACGACCTGGTCGTGATGGCCTCGGAGTCGGGCACGCTGCCGATCGCCGAAAACCGAATCGTCAAGAAGTGGCGCCTGCAGCCGGGCAAGATGTTCCTGATCGACTTCGAGCAGGGCCGCATCGTCGACGACGAGGAGCTCAAGAGCCAGTTCGCGTCGGCCAAGCCCTACCGCCAGTGGATCGAGAACGTGCGCATCAAGCTCGACTCGATTCCCGCCGACGTCGCTCCGTCCGAGTCCTCGGTCAGCCTGCTCGACCGCCAGCAGGCCTTCGGCTACACCCAGGAAGACATCAAGTTCCTGATGGCGCCGATGGCCGCCAACGGCGAGGAAGGCATCGGCTCGATGGGCAACGACAGCCCGCTGGCGGTGCTGTCGGACAAGAACAAGCCGCTGTACAACTACTTCAAGCAGCTGTTCGCCCAGGTCACGAACCCGCCGATCGACCCGATCCGCGAAGCGATCGTGATGTCGCTGAACTCGTTCATCGGCCCGAAGCCGAACCTGCTGGACATCAACGCGGTCAACCCGCCGATGCGCCTGGAGGTCTCGCAGCCGATCCTCGACTTCAAGGACATGGCGCGCCTGCGTGGCATCGAGCGCCACACCGGCGGCAAGTTCAAGCCCTATGAGCTGAACATCACCTACCCGCTGTCCTGGGGCAAGGCCGGTGTCGAGGCCAAGCTGGCGTCGCTGTGCGCCGAGGCGGTCGACGCGATCCAGTCGGGCCACAACATCCTGATCATCACCGACCGCTGGATGGACCACGAGCTGGTGGCGATTCCCGCGCTGCTGGCGCTCTCCGCCGTGCACCACCACCTGGTGCGCGAGGGCCTGCGCACGACCGCCGGCCTGGTGGTCGAGACCGCGTCGGCGCGCGAGGTGCATCACTTCGCCGTGCTGGCGGGCTACGGCGCCGAGGCGGTGCACCCGTATCTGGCGATGGAAACCCTCGTCGAGATGCACAAGGAGCTGCCGGGCAACCTGTCGGCCGACAAGGCGATCTACAACTACGTCAAGGCGATCGGCAAGGGTCTGTCCAAGATCATGTCGAAGATGGGCGTGTCGACCTACATGTCCTACTGCGGCTCGCAGCTGTTCGAGGCGATCGGCCTGAAGAAGGACTTCGTGCAGAAGTACTTCCGCGGCACCCCGACGCAGGTCGAGGGCATCGGCGTGTTCGAGGTGGCCGAGGAAGGCATCCGCAACCACATCGCCGCCTTCGGCGACGACCCCGTGCTGGCCACGATGCTGGAGACCGGCGGCGAGTACGCCTGGCGCGCCCGCGGCGACGAGCACATGTGGACGCCGGACGCGATCGCCAAGCTGCAGCACAGCACCCGCTCGGGCAAGTTCGACACCTACAAGGAATACGCCCAGATCATCAACGACCAGAGCAAGCGCCACCTGACGCTGCGTGGTCTGTTCGAGTTCAAGCTGGATCCGACCAAGGCCATCCCGGTCGAGGAGGTCGAGTCGGCCGCCGAGATCGTCAAGCGCTTCGCCACCGGCGCGATGTCGCTGGGCTCGATCTCGACCGAGGCCCATTCGACGCTGGCGCTGGCCATGAACCGCATCGGCGGCAAGTCCAACACCGGCGAAGGCGGCGAGGACCAGGCGCGCTACCGCAACGAGCTCAAGGGCATCAAGATCACCGATGGCACCAAGGTGTCGGACGTGGTCGGCTCGAAGGTGATCGAGGCGGATTACGTCATGAAGGCTGGCGACAGCCTGCGCTCGAAGATCAAGCAGGTCGCGTCGGGCCGCTTCGGCGTCACCGCCGAGTACCTGGTCTCGGCCGACCAGATCCAGATCAAGATGGCCCAGGGCGCCAAGCCGGGCGAGGGCGGCCAGCTGCCGGGCGGCAAGGTGTCCGAATACATCGGCAAGCTGCGTCACTCGGTGCCGGGCGTGGGCCTGATCTCGCCGCCGCCGCACCACGACATCTACTCGATCGAGGATCTGGCGCAGCTGATCCACGACCTGAAGAACGTCAACCCGAAGTCGGACATCTCGGTCAAGCTGGTGTCGGAAGTGGGCGTGGGCACCATCGCCGCGGGCGTGACCAAGTGCAAGGCCGATCACATCGTGATCGCCGGCCATGACGGTGGCACGGGCGCGTCGCCCTGGTCGTCGATCAAGCACTGCGGCACGCCGTGGGAGCTGGGCCTGGCTGAAACCCAGCAGACCCTGGTGCTCAACCGCCTGCGCGGCCGCGTGCGCGTGCAGGCCGACGGCCAGATGAAGACCGGCCGCGACGTGGTCATCGGCGCGCTGCTGGGCGCGGATGAATTCGGCTTCGCCACCGCGCCGCTGGTGGTCGAGGGCTGCATCATGATGCGCAAGTGCCACCTCAACACCTGTCCGGTGGGCGTGGCCACGCAGGATCCGGTGCTGCGCGCCAAGTTCTCGGGCAAGCCCGAGCATGTGGTGAACTACTTCTTCTTCGTCGCCGAGGAAGCCCGCCAGATCATGGCCCAGCTGGGCATCCGCAAGTTCGACGACCTGGTCGGCCGCGCGGACCTGCTCGACACCCGCAAGGCCGTGTCGCACTGGAAGGCCCGTGGCCTGGACTTCGCCAAGGTGTTCTTCCAGCCGCAGGTGCCGGCCGACGTGCCGCGTCGCCATGTGGACCTGCAGGACCACGGCCTGGAGAAGGCGCTCGACCACAAGCTGATCGCCAAGGCCAAGGCCGCGATCGAGAAGGGCGAGAAGACCCAGTTCATGGAGGATGTGCGCAACGTCAACCGCTCGGTGGGCGCGATGCTCTCGGGCGAGCTGATCAAGCACCATCCGGACGGTCTGCCCGACGAGACGGTGTTCGTGCAGATGGAGGGCACCGGCGGCCAGAGCTTCGGCGCCTTCCTGGCCAACGGCATCACCTTCTACCTGATCGGCGAGGCCAACGACTACACCGGCAAGGGCCTGTCGGGCGGCCGCATCGTGGTGCGTCCGTCGATCGAGTTCCGCGGCGACGCCGCGAAGAACATCATCGTCGGCAACACGGTGCTGTTCGGCGCCACCAGCGGCGAGGCCTTCTTCCGTGGCGTGGCCGGCGAGCGCTTCGCCG
>JAUPTP010000250.1 GCA_030918015.1 Pseudomonadota bacterium | reverse complement strand
AACCTGCTGATGCTGGTGTGCGGCATGTTCATCGACCTGCCCGCGGCCGTGCTGCTGCTGACCCCGGTCTTCGTGCCGCTGGCCAACGCGATCGGCATGGACCTGGTGCAGCTCGGGATCATGATGACCGTGAACCTGGCCATCGGCCTGTACACCCCGCCGGTGGGCACGACGCTGTTCATCACCAGCGCGGTCGCCAAGGTCAAGGTGGGCGAGACGGTGCGCGAGCTCGGCCCCTTCTACCTGGTCGCCTTCGGCGTGCTTGCGCTGATCTCCTATGTGCCGGCGCTGATCCTGCGCTGAACGCCCGTCCTTCCTTCACCCGGAAAGCCACCCCATGACCTCCGCAGTCCGTCCGACCCGTTCGGTCTCGATCTCCGGCGCCCCCTATGACGGCCACCCGGTGCCGCACATGCTCGAGAGCCTGGCGCGCATCGGCGCGACCCATGTCGAGCCGGCCTTCATCGTCGGCTACACCGAGCCCTTCGACGAGAGCAGCTTCACCGAGGCCCGCGCGGTCGAATACGCCCGCTGGCTGGCCGAGGCCGGCCTCCAGTGCCACGCGATGAGCTCGCACATCGACCTGGGCCGCGCCGACGCGCTCGCCGTCTTCGCCGGGCGCATGGCGTTCGCCGCGCGCATCGGCGCCCGGGTGATCAACACCAACGCCGCGGCGCGCGCCAACGAGGCGCGCTTCCACCAGAACATCCAGCAGCTCGCCCGCCTGGCCGAGCAGCTCGGCCTGCTGATCGGCCTGGAGAACCCCGGCGACGGCAGCGACAACCTGCTCAACATCGCCGCCGACGGCCCCGGCCTGATCGCGCGCATCAACCACCCGCATGTCGGCCTGAACTACGACGCCGGCAACACCATCTCGCACCGCCCCGGCGTGGACACGGTGACGGACGCGCTGGCGGCGATGCCCCTGTGCGTTCACACCCACATCAAGGACGTGCGCCGCACGCCCCAGGGCTACTTCTTCACCGGCCTGGGCGAGGGCGAGATCGGCTGCGACCGCATCGTGCAGGCCGTGGCGGCCACGCCGGCGACGCTGAACCTGAGCCTCGAGATCCCGATGCGCCTGCACCGCGGCCCCGATGCCCAGCCCAGCCGCTCGGCCTGGCGGGTGCCGCTGGCCGACATCGAGGCGCGGCTGAGCGCGGCGCTGGACTTCGTGCATCGGCACCTGGCCGCCGGCGAGGCGGCGGGTGCGAGTCCTGTTTCACAACTTACGGAAATGTCCCGATGAACGCTTTTTCCGATCCCCTGCAGGATGCCGCCGCGCTGGTGGCGCTGCAGCAGCGTGCCCGCCACATCCGCCGGCTGGCGGTGCGCATGGGCGAGGTCCAGGGCCAGGGCTATGTCGGCCAGGCGCTGGGCATCGCCGACGTGCTGGCTGCGCTCTATGGCGAGTTCCTGCAGCACGACCCGGCCGAGCCGAAGTGGGAGGGGCGCGACCGCTTCCTGCTGTCCTGCGGCCATTACGCGATCGCGCTCTATGCCGCGCTGATCGATGCCGGCGTCATCCCAGAGGCCGAGCTGGAGACCTACGGCAGCGACGACAGCCGCCTGCCGATGAGCGGCATGGCGCAGTACACGCCCGGCATGGAGATCTCCGGCGGCTCGCTCGGCCAGGGCCTGACCATCGCGGTGGGCATGGCGCTGGGCCTGAAGCACAAGACCTCCGAGCGCTGGGTGGTCAACCTGATGGGCGACGGCGAGCTCGACGAGGGCAGCACCTGGGAGGCGGCGCAGGCCGCCGCCCACCACGGCCTGTCCCGGCTGCTGGCCATCGTCGACGCCAACAACATGCAGGCCGACGGCCCCTGCAGCGGCGTGATGCGCTACGAGCCGCTGGTCGAGAAGTGGCAGGCCTTCGGCTGGATCGTGCGCCGGGTCGACGGCAACGATCTGGCCGCGGTGCGCCGGGCGCTGGCCGAACTGCGCGCCGAGGCCGGCAGCGCCCCGCGCCTGCTGATCGCCGACACGAAGCTGGGCCGCGGCGTGCCCTTCCTGGAGTCGCGCGACAAGGCGCATTTCATCCGCGTCGAGCCCCAGGAATGGGCGCTGGCCCTGGCCGCGCTGGACGAAGGAATTTCCGAATGAACACCGCCACCACCGAAGCCCCCAAGATTCGCCTGAAGACCAGCGCGATGATCGCCAGCATCGCCGCCGAGGGCCAGCGCACCACGCCGGCGCCCTTCGGCCACGCGCTGGCCGCCCTGGCCGAGAGCCGCCCCGACATCGTCGGCCTGAGCGCCGACCTGGCCAAGTACACCGACCTGCACGTCTTCGCGCAGCGCCACCCCGAGCGCTTCTTCCAGATGGGCATGGCCGAGCAGGTGCTGATGGGCGCCGCCGCCGGTCTGGCGCACGAGGGCTTCGTGCCCTTCGCCACCACCTACGCGGTCTTCGCCACCCGGCGCGCCTACGACTTCATGCACCAGGCGATCAGCGAGGAAGGCTTGGCCGTGAAGATCTGCGCCGCACTGCCGGGTCTCACCACCGGCTACGGCCCCAGCCACCAGGCCTGCGAAGACCTGGCGCTGATGCGCGCCATGCCCGGCATGACGGTGATCGACCCCTGCGACGCGCTGGAGATCGAGCAGGCGGTGCCGGCCATCGCCGCGCATGCCGGGCCGGTCTACATGCGCCTGCTGCGCGGCCAGGTGCCGCGGGTGCTCGACGAGTACGGCTACCGGTTCGAGATCGGCAAGGCCAGGCTGCTGCGCGACGGCCGCGACGTGCTCATCGTCTCGACCGGCCTGATGACGATGCGCGCGCTGGAGGTGGCCAGCGCACTGGCCGCCGATCAGGTGGATGTGGGCGTGCTGCATGTGCCCACGCTCAAGCCGTTCGACGAGGCCACGATCATCGAGGCCTGCCGCCGCGAGGGCCGGCTGGTGGTGGTCGCCGAGAACCACACCGTCATCGGCGGGCTGGGCGAGGCGGTGGGCGCGGCGCTGCTGCGCGCGCGCGTGATGCCGGCGGGCTTCGTGCATGTCGGCCTGCCCGACGCCTATCTGGACGCCGGCGCGCTGCCCACGCTGCACGACCGCTACGGCATCTCGTGCGCGGCGATGTGCACGCGCATCCGCGCCGCGCTGGGCTGAGATGCGCCAGCCCGGCGGTGGCCCTCAGCCCTGGTCCCAGACCTTCTTCATCGCCCGCAGCCGCTGCCGCTGCTCGGTGGTGACGTAGACGGTGGTGGTGGCCAGCGAGGCGTGGCCGAGGTTCTGCTGCGCGATCTCGATCGGCAGGCCGCGCGCGATGGTGTGGCTGGCGTGGCTGTGGCGCAGCCAGTGGGTGCTGGCGCGCTCCAGGCGCAGCGCGCCGCGCTCGTCGCCCTGGGCGCGCCAGGCGGTCGCGGTGCGGAGGAAATGCGCCTTGAGCTGGTCATAGAGCGTCGAGCCGGCGATGCCGCCGCGTGCGTCCGACGCCCCGCGCTCGCTGCGCTCGGCCAGATGCGCGGCCAGCCCCGGCGCGCGTTCGGCCAGATCGGTCGCGCGGCCGAGCAGGAAGACCTCGCGCTGCGCCGGATCCTGCAGGTCGCCCGGCAGCCCGCGCGAGACCAGATAGCTGGAGAGCTGGCGCACCACGTCGTCGGGCACCGGCACCTGGCGCACCCGCCGGCCCTTGCCGACGACGCGCAGCATCCAGCCCTGCTCGGGCAGGCCGTCGTCGCCCTCGGGCGGAAACTCCACCCATTCCAGATCGCCGGCGCGCGCCGCGACGATCTCCGACAGCCGCAGCCCGGTGGCGTAGAGCAGCCGCAGCGCCACCCGCAGCCGGTGCGAGGCCGAGCCGGGCGGCAGCTGATCGAGCTCGGCGTCCAGCCGGCGCCACTGCGCCGGCGACAGGCTGCGCGCGGTCTGCAGGCGCGGCGCGATCGAGCGCGGCACGCTCACCGCGCTCCACGGGTTGCCCATCAGGTAGTTCTGGTCGACCAGGAAGCCGTAGAGGTTCTTCAGCACCGTCAGCGCATAGCGCTGCGCCGAGGGCGACAGCGGCCCCTCGAAGGGCCGCCAGGCCGGCGACCAGCGCTCGCGGCTGCGCGGCGCGCACCAGCGCGAGGCGGGCTGCGGATCGGCCAGGAAGTCGCGGTAGGCCACGCAGTCCTCCTGCGTCATCGACGACAGCGCCCGGCCGCGCTGCACGATCGCCCACAGCACGAAGCGCTCGGCCTCCTTGCGGTAGGCGCGCTGGGTGTGCGAGCCCGGCGTCTTCGAGGCGATCCAGGCCTGCACCGCGGCCAGATCGTCCTCGGCGGCGAGCAGGCACTGCGCCTGCGGCCGGCGAAAGCGCCCGTCGCGGCCGTCCAGCCCGGCGGGCACGATCAGCCGCTCGATCGGCACGACCGCGGTGGCCGCCCTCACCAGCTCGCCGCGGGTCGAGACGTCCAGCTCGCGCCGGGGCAGGGCGGCGCGCTCGTCCAGGCGCAGGCCGGGCTCGTCGCCATGCTCGTGCAGCCAGTCCACCAGCCGGCCGGCCTTGATCCGGCCGATGGCGCGCACGCCACGCCACCAGCCCGGCCCCAGCGCATTGATCCGTCCGGCCAGCTGGCCCAGAACGAGCAGACCGGCGGCCTCGAGGTGATCGGCCAGGGCCGGCGCGAACCAGGCGCGCACCGCATCCGCCGCCTGCGGCACCTGCGCGCCCTGCAGCTCCAGCCAGCGCAGCGCGTCGAGCTGGCGTCGCACCAGGCGCTGGCGGCGCTGCAGCCGCCGGCTGGCGCGCCCGTGCGCGGCCTCGAAGGCCGCAATCTGCACCGCCTCGGGCTCGTCGTCCAGACCCTGCGCCTCGGCGAATGCCGTCAG